>CAJQLJ010000098.1 GCA_905479135.1 uncultured Campylobacterales bacterium
ACTTTACAACTAGAATTTTACAAAAAGACACTATAGCAATTGTAGGACCTAATGGAACAGGAAAATCTACAATGTTAAAAATATTTATGGAAAAACTAAAAATTGATAATGGAAGATTTAAAAAAGGTGATTTTAAAGTAGGATATTTCGATCAGCATAGAGAAATGTTAAATGACAATCAAAGTATTATGCATACTTTTTGTCCAAATGGTGGCGATCTAGTTGAATTAAATGATGGCAGAACTATGCATGTTTACGGTTACTTAAAAAACTTTTTATTTCCAAAAGAATACCTAGAGAAAAAAATAGGAGTATTAAGTGGAGGTGAGAAAAATAGAGTTGCTTTAGCACTTTTATTTACTAAAAATATAGACTGTTTAGTTTTAGATGAGCCTACAAATGATTTAGATTTACCAACAATAAATATTTTAGAAGAGTATTTAGAAAATTTTCAAGGTGCTATTATTCTAGTATCTCATGATAGATATTTTGTTGATAAAATTGCAAAAAAACTATTTGTTTTTAAAGGTAAAAATGGAGAAGTAGAAGAAAGTTTTCAACCTTATAGTGAATACTTAGAGATTGAAAAAGAGTTAAAAGATTTAAATTCTTTAGAAAAAAGTATACAAAAAGATGAAAATGAAAAAAGTAAAGAAATAACAAAAAAGAAACAAGTGAAGCTTTCATATAATGAACAAAGAGATCATGTAAATTTACCTGCAGAAATAGAAGAATTAGAAGAAAAAATTGAAGAGATTAATAACTGTCTTATGGATGTAAAATGTTATGAAGCAAAAGGTATTGTTGCTGTTTCTAAAGAGCTTGAAGAAGTGGAAAAGATCTATGAATCAAAAGTTGAAAGATTTTTAGAACTTGAAGAGTTGATTGAAAGTTTTAACTCTTAAGAAGATATAATAATCATAAATACAACAAATAATTCAAGGATTAAAATGAGTTTAAAACAACAACTTAAAGATGATGTTAAAGTAGCTATGAGAGAAAAAAATATAGTTAAAAGAGATTCAATTAGATCAATTAATACAATGATTAAACAAATTGAAGTTGATGAAAGAATAGAACTAACAGATGAAGCTATTGTAAAATTAATTCAAAGAGGAATCAAGCAAAGAGAAGAAGCAATTTCTCAGTATAAAGCAGCCTCAAGAGATGACTTAGTAGAAAAAGAAGCAGAACAAATCGAAGTATTTAGACTTTATTTACCAGTACAAGCAAGTGATGAAGAACTTGAAGCTGGTATGAAAGAAATTATTTCACAAGTAAATGCTCAATCTATGAAAGATATGGGAAAAGTTATGGGAAGTGCTAGTAAAAAGTTTGCAGGAATAGCAGATGGAAAAAGAATAAATGAAATGGTTAAAAAACTTTTATCATAAAATATACTCCTTACTAATTGTAGTTGAAAAAATATAACACAAAATATCAAAAATTCAGCTACAATCCTTTCAATATTTATACTACCCGATCTGTAATATAATATCGTTTTTGTAATCTTTCAAAAGCATAAAAACAACTATACAGAAAGTCTAGATCTACACTAAATTATTTTTCTAATTAATTGTTAGGCTTCTTTTATGCATACATAATTTATTATATCTTTTCATAATATACTAAACTTGATGCATTACTTTTATGGAGTAATATAAAATGGTACAAATAAGTAATCAAATATTTTGTAAAAAGTTTCTTACTGAAATAGATATAAAAACAGGAATATTACCAAACCCGTATTATGATCTACCCTTTATGATTATTGAAAATTTTTTATCTGAGGAAATTTGTGAAAGTATCACATCTTCAATGAGATTAAACCAAGATATTTGTGAAGCAGAGATTAGAAAATATGAGGCAATTAAAGATTTAACAGGTAAAGACACTTCAATTAGAAAAACAAATATTCACAAGTTAAGTAACACACAAACAATTATCTATAATGAAAGTTTTGCAAAATATAAAAGAGATATAGAAAAGTTTTTTAACCTATGTATTACAACATCTACAGAAATACAAGCTTTAGAATATACTAAAGGGTCATTTTATAAGCAACATAGTGATGATTCAAGTGTATTACTTAAAAATGATGAAGTTGTAGGTTTCCTTCCTGTTGCATTAGAACGAAAAATAACTTCTGTTTTATTTACCACAAATCACAGTGATATTCTTTCTAAAAATAATTTTGATGGTGGAGAATTAATTTTTAATTATTTATATGATAGAAAAGGCGAAATTGTTCAAATCAAACCAAAAGCTGGTGATATGGTTATATTTTTTAGTAATCCCTATTTTACGCATGAAGTTTTAGAAGTAAAAAAAGGGTTTAGAGTATCTTTAGTTCAATGGCATGATGCCATTATCAACTAAAGATATATTTTTATATTTTATATTTTAATAAAATTTCTTTTGATACATACTCAATTGTTGCATTTGAAGTAGCTTCAGCAACTATTTTAGGAGCGCAACCAGCTTCATATGCTTCTTTCCATCTCAAAGCACATAAACACCATTTATCACCCTCTTTAAGTCCAGGAAATGAGTATTGAGGCATAGGTGTAGTTAAATCATTACCTTGTGCTTTAGAATATTCTAAAAACTCATTTGTAAGAATAGCGCAAACTGTATGTTTGCTAGTATCTTCTGGAGATGTTCTACAAACACCATCTCTATAAAATCCAGTCATTGGACTTGTACAACAAATTTCTAAATTTGTTCCTAATATATTAGTTTGCATAATTATCCTTTTATTCTTGTATTGTCCAAATAAATTTGTTTTTATCAAACTTATATGTTGAAAGATTTTTTAAAATATTATTCTTTATTTTTTCATCAATTGTTTTTGTTCTACTTAAAATCCATAAATATTCTCTATTTGGACTTCCTACTAGGGCATAATTGTAATCTTTATCTAAGTCAATTATCCAATAATCTCCATAAAAAGGTTTAAAAAAACTAACTTTTAATTTAGAATTACTTTCATCAATTGCATAAGCTTCACCAATAGCTTCCTTTTGCTCACCAGTGTCAATCTTAGTACACCTATTAATTACTTTTATTTTCCCATTATCTTTTAGCTCATAAGTTGCAGTTACATTTTTACATCCTTTTTCAAAAAAATGCTCAAACCTTGCAACTTCATACCAAGTTCCTTTGTACTTTTCTATATCAACATTGTTAACTGTTTTAAGATAAGGATTTTTTGAACCACATCCCACAAATATAAAAAGAATAAAAGTACTTATTATAATTTTCAACATACCTATTTACTTCCTTTATAGTTTAATATTTCTTTTGTTACCTTGTGTCTATAATCAAACATATCTCTTAATTCTTTTTGTATAAAAAAATCAAAAAAGTTTCCAATAGCACCAAAAGGCAATTCATATTCCACTACATCTTTTAGTTCACAGATATTACCTTTTTGTGTAAAAACATGAGAGTGCTTCCAATACTTAAAAGGTGATTTAAGTGCAATATCTACTAATAAATTAGGCTCTTGTATTTTATCAATTTTAACTTCCCAAGTAGTAGGAATAAAATTTTTTACTGTTTTTATTTTTAAAATTCCACCTTCATGTGGAACAAAGTCTTTATTTACTAAATCAACTTTTGTATTGGGTGGTGTTATATTTTCTAAGTTTTTCATATCTAAGTGAAAATTAAATAGATCTTCTATTTTACAGTTTATTGTAGATATTTTTTCAAATTTTTTCAAATTTTTTCCTTTACTTTAGCAGATCATTTAAACAAGAATCTATATTTTTAAATTCAAATTTAAAACCATTATCAATTAGTCTTTTTGGCTTTACACATTGTCCATCTGTAAGAACTTTTGCACCCTCACTAAATATCATATTTAATATAAACTCAGGAACAGGCAAGATAGTTGGTCTACTCAAACTTTTTCCTAATGCTTTAGTAAAGTCATAATTTGTAGTAGGTTTTGGAGCTGTTAGATTAAATATTCCATCTAATTCTTTGTTCTCATAAACAAAACTATATGCATTTAGTAAGTCTTTTAAATGAATAAAGGAAAAACTTTGTAAGCCTTTACCAATAGTTCCGCCAAGTCCAAACTTAAAAGGTGTTAACATTTTATCTAAAGCACCACCATCTTTACCTAAAACAATTCCAAATCTAAAAATAGCTGTTCTTATTCCCATTTGATTTGCTTTAAAAGCCTCTTCTTCCCAATCTTTACATAGATTAGCTAGAAAATCATTTTCATATTCAAAAGTTTCTTCATCATAACAAGTAGTATTCTTATATATTCCTACGGCTGAAGTTGAAATAAAAAGTTCAGGTTTTTTATTAGCTTTTTTCATAGCACTTATCAAAGCTTTTGTTGTATCTAGTCTACTACTGTAGAGTAATTCTTTATATTTATCAGTCCATCTGTTAATAATATTTGCACCAGCTAAGTTTATTACAATATCAGATGATTCAATAATATTAACTAAATTTTTATCATCTTTTAATTCTTCTCTTTTTATTCCAATTACATTGAAACCATTTTT
>CAJQLJ010000099.1 GCA_905479135.1 uncultured Campylobacterales bacterium
AATTATTTAGTTATAATTATAAAAATTACTATTAGCAAGGATAAAAAATGAAAAAAATTATATTATCGTCTCTTGTATGCGCATCAATGATGTTAGCTACAGATGAATATAAATATGAAGTTACACCTATGATTGGTGGAGCTTATACAGAAGGTAACCTAGGTTTAGAAAAAAATTATGTTAATGCTGGATTAGCCTTAGGATTTAATCAAACTGATTCTGTAATTGATCAAGTTGAATTTGCTGTATTTAAAACAATTAAAGATGTTGATTTAATAAATGGTTTTGCAGATACTAGAATTACTAGAGTTTTTGTTAACTTTGTAAAAGATTATCCATTAACTGCTAATACTTCATTATATGCATTAGCAGGAGCTGGTTTTGAATTTTTTGAAGATGCTATTAGTGGTAAACATTATGAAAATGGACTTGTTGGAAACTATGGAGTAGGTGCAAAATATAAATTTGCTGAAGACTTATCATTAAAACTTGATCTTAGACATTTGATTGAAACGGATTCAGGGGATAATACTTTATTATATAACTTAGGAATTACTATTCCATTTGGAAAAACTGTAAAAACTCCTCCTATAGTTACTGCTCCTATTGTTACTGCTCCTATTATTACAACTATAAAAGATTCAGATAATGATGGAGTTATTGATTCTAAAGACAATTGTCCAAATACAATTGCTGGAGCGGAAGTGGATAATGTTGGTTGTATGACAATACTTGATTTAAAAATAAATTTTGAGTCTGACTCTGCTGTGATTAAGGATAGTTACAATTCAAGAATTATTAACTTTGCAAATGTTATGAAAAATAACACTAAGTTAAAAGCTACAATTGAAGCTCATACAGATTCTACAGGTTCTAAAAAGTATAATCAAGAATTATCAGAAAAAAGAGCTCAGTCTACAATTGAAGCTTTGAAGAAATTAAATATTGCTCCAAGTAGATTATCTGCAATTGGATATGGTGAAACTCAAGCAATTTCAACAAATACTACTAAAGAAGGAAGAGCAGAAAACAGAAGAGTTAATGGCTTAATAAATCAATAATCTTTTCTTTTTAAAGACTTAGATATATTATCTAAGTCTTTATTCCCTATTCAAACTACTCTCTTTTTATATTTAACACAAAACTTACAAAACTTTAGTTATAATCGCGACAAATAATAGATAATAAGGATAATAACCTTGCAAGAAAATATTAGAAACTTTAGTATCATTGCTCATATTGACCATGGAAAATCAACACTAGCTGATAGAATTATTCAGGAGTGTGGTTCAGTAGCAGATAGAGATATGTCTGCACAAGTTATGGATACAATGGACATAGAAAAAGAACGTGGAATTACAATCAAAGCACAAAGTGTTAGACTTGATTATGTTAAAGATGGACAAAATTATGTTCTTAACTTAATTGATACTCCAGGACATGTTGACTTTTCTTATGAAGTAAGTAGATCATTAGCATCATCAGATGGTGCACTTTTAATTGTAGATTCAACACAAGGTGTTGAAGCACAAACTATTGCAAATGTTTACATTGCTATGGAAAATGATTTAGAATTATTACCAGTTGTAAATAAAATTGATTTACCTTCTGCTGATCCACTAAGAGTTCTTGAAGAAGTTGAAGATGCTATTGGAATTGATTGTACAGAACATAATTTAATAAGTGCTAAAACAGGTTTAGGTGTAAGGGAACTTATTGATTCAATAGTTGATAGAGTTCCATCACCTGTAGGAGATACAAATGCACCTACTAAAGCACTTATTTATGATTCTTGGTTTGATAATTATCTTGGAGCGTTAGCTCTTGTAAGAGTATATGAAGGAAGTATCAAAAAAGGTCAAGTTGTTCGTATGATGAATACTGAACATGAACAACAAGTCTTATCTTTAATGTACCCTCATCCTTTGAAAAAACAAGTTACAGATGAAATCAAAACAGGTGAAATTGGAATAGTTGTGCTTGGTATTAAAACTGTTGATATTATTGCTGTTGGGGATACTATTACAGATGCTAAGAATAGAACACCAGAAGCAATTGACGGTTTTGAACCTGCAAAACCTTTTGTATTTGCAGGACTATATCCAATTGATACAGATAAATTTGAAGATTTAAGAGATGCGTTAGATAAATTAAGACTTAATGATTCTTCAATATCATATGAACCAGAAAGTTCAGCTGCTTTAGGAAGTGGTTTTAGAGCCGGATTTTTAGGTATGTTACACATGGAAGTAATTAAAGAAAGATTAGAAAGAGAATTTAATCTTGATTTAATAGCGACTGCTCCAACAGTTATTTACGAAGTACTTAAAAAAGATGGTGACAGAATATCTATTCAAAATCCTAGTGAATTACCTGAACCAAACTATATAGAAACTATTTTTGAACCTTATGTTAAAGCAACTATTTTAGTACCAGATGAATTTTTAGGAAATGTTATCAAACTTCTTAATGACAAAAGAGGTATTCAAAACAAGATGGATTACATAGGTACTAGAGTTTTACTTGACTATGATATTCCTATGAATGAAATTGTAATGGATTTTTATGATAGATTAAAATCAACTACAAAAGGTTATGCATCTTTTGATTATGAACCAATAGGTTTTAGAGAAGGTGTTTTACAAAAACTTGATATTAAAGTTGCTGGAGATGTTGTTGATGCACTTTCTATTATTGTTCCTGAAAATAAAGCTTTATCAAAAGGTAGAGAATTTATTAAAGCATTAAAAGAATTAATTCCAAGACAATTATTTGAAGTTGCTATTCAAGCATCAATTGGCTCAAATATTATTGCGCGTGAAACTGTAAAATCAACAGGTAAAAACGTAACTGCTAAATGTTATGGTGGAGATATTACAAGAAAAAGAAAACTTTTAGAAAAACAAAAAGCAGGTAAAAAAAGAATGAAATCCATTGGGAAGGTTAATGTTCCACAAGAAGCATTTATGGCTGTTTTAAAAATATAGAGATTTGCTTTTGGCACATCTCTTCATTGAAGATAAGATTTTAAATATTCATTTATAAAAGTAGTATTTTTTTACAATAAAGAAATAAATATAATTTATAGTATTATTAAAATATGAAGTGCTTAACTTGTGAAAACCTATCCTTTCAAATTATTTGTAAAAAATGTCAAAAAAATTTAATAGAGCCCTCTTTTCATAAAAGAGAATTAGAAAAAAATTTCTTTAACTATTCCTTTTATGCTCTCACAGATATAGAAGACTTAATAACATCAAAATACTATTTTCATGGAGATAGGGTTTTTAATATTCTTGCAAAATTATCTTTTGCAAAGTTCTCACAAAATTTTAATTTAAAAGGTGAAATCTTAGCAATTCCAATAGATGACCATACACGACATGATTTTTCACACACAGCAATTTTGGCTAAGCATTTAAAATCAAAAATAATTACTCCTAAATATAATTGCATAAAAGCAACAAATATAATAAAATATGCAGGAAAAGATTTAGAATTTAGAAAAAACAATCTACGAGAATTCAAAGTTTCTAATATTAGCAATAAAACAATAATTCTTTGTGATGATTTAATTACTACAGGAAGTACAATATTAGAAGCAAAAAAAGCTCTTGAAAAGCAAAACAATAAAGTCCTATTTTCTTTAACCCTAGCTGATGCAAAACTTTAGTATAATTCTTTTTTTTAAAAAGGGATTAATGTGATAGGAATTATTGATTATAATATGGGAAACTTAGCAAGTGTTTATAATGCTTGTCATTTACTTGATGCTAAAGCTTCATTTGTTAGAGATCCAGAAGATTTAAAAAACTTTGACAGAATTATTCTTCCTGGTGTTGGAGCTTATGGCGATGCTATGGAAAACCTACATAAAACAGGAATGTTTCAAGCAATACATAACTTTTCAAAAACTGGTAAGCCAATGATTGGTATTTGTCTTGGGATGCAACTTTTATTTGAAAGTTCACAAGAGTTTGGTGAAACAAAAGGTCTTGGACTTATAGATGGACATATTGTAAAATTTGATAAATCAAAAATGCATGAAAACACAAAAATCCCACATATGGGATGGAACACTATAAAAACAAAAAATAACCATACTTTATTTGAAGGGTTAAAAGATCCTTATCTTTACTTTGTACACTCTTACCACGCAGTTACAAATGAAAAAAATATTATTGGTACAACCGAATATGGATATGATTTTGTAAGTGCAGTACAAAAAGAAAATATATATGGTTTTCAACCACACCCTGAAAAATCACATGAGAATGGCTTAAAAATACTTAAAAATTTTATGAATTTATCACACTAAAAAGGAAGTTAACAATGGATATATTACCAGCAATTGATTTAAAAGATGGAAAAGCAGTAAGACTAAGTAAAGGGCTAATGGAAAGTGCAAAAATCTATTCAGATGAACCTTGGCAAGTAGCAAAGAGATTTGAAGAATTAGGAAGTAAATGGCTACATATTGTTGATTTAAATGGTGCATTTGCAGGAGAACCAGCAAACTTAGAACAAATCAAAAAGATTAGAGAAAATTGTAATTTAAAAATTGAACTTGGTGGTGGTATTAGAGATGAAGAGACTATCAAAATGTATCTGGAACTTGGGGTTGATAGACTAATTCTAGGTTCAATTGCAGTTAAAGATCCACAGTTTGTAAAAGATATGGCATGTAAATATCCAATTGCTGTAGGAATTGATGCAATGAATGGAATGGTTGCAGTTGAAGGTTGGGCCGAAGTTTCTACTATGGAAGCTACTGCTCTTGCACGTGAGTTTGCAAACGCTGGTGTTGAAGCTATCATTTGTACAGATATTTCAAAAGACGGAATGCTTTGTGGTGTAAATGTTGAATTTACAGAATCAATTGCATTAGCTTCTGGAGTTGACACAATTGCATCTGGTGGAGTAAAAGATATTAATGACATAACTAATTGTAAAGCGAATGGTAATATTGCTGGTGTTATTGTAGGGAAAGCATTTTATGAAGGAACTTTAGACTTAGAAGAAGGCTTTAAAGTTTTATAAAATGTGCTTAATAATTTCTCTAGTATTTGCAGCACTTGCATATTTATTTTTTGAAGAAAATAATATGCAAGGCTTTTTTATAAACGGAGGAATTGCTCTATTTTTTATAGGACTTCTTATACGAAATATACTTAAAACAAGTAAATTAAAAAGAAAAGACCAGTAGATTTTCTACTGTATATTTAATATTATTTTTTAATTTCAAATTTGTACCCAATACCTTTTTCACTAAAAATAAATGTTTCTCCAGTATTAAACTTTTTTCTTAATTCGTTAATCAACTGTCTAAGAGGATAATAGTTTTTAATTTCATTTTCCCATACATAATTTTGGATTTCTTCAATTGGAACAACAAAGTTAGTATTCTTTAATAACAACTCTAATAATCTTTTTTCTTTTTTTCTTAGCTTAATATTAACATCGTTAATAAAGAGTTCTTTTTTTTCTATTAAGTATTTAATATTACTAGAAATACAAAGTTCTTCTATAAATTCTTCTTTTATAAGATTATTAATTCTTATATTTAATTCTTCTAGATAAAATGGTTTCTTAATAAATTCATTACATCCATTTTTAAAAGCATCTTCAAAATTTTGAAGTTCTGTTGATGCAGTAATTATAATAATATTAGTATTTAAATCTTTTTGCCTTATATACTTAGTTAAGTCTAATCCACTTACATTTGGTATATTTATATCTACTATAAAAAGATCATAAATATTATTATCTATTAGTTCTATCGCACTTTCACCATCAAATACTGAAGTTACTGTGTATTTTTTTACTAATGACTTTTTTATTATATTATTTAATTGTAAATCGTCTTCTACTAATAATATTTTCATAATATTATCTTACTACAAATATATTTAATTTATATATAATTTTTTATCATATTTAAAAATAATAAAAAGTTTTAAAATATTATGAATATAAATTTATTGAATTAACATAACTAGTAACAGCTGTAATAAAAGTCAGGAATGCTACACTAATTACAAAGTAAATTTTATTAAAAAGTTAAAATTTGAGGAAAGTAGTATGAAAAATATCTATATTTTAGATGGTGGTGTTGGTCAAGAAATTTATATAAGAGCAGGAAAACTACAAACTCCATTGTGGTCAACACAAGTTATGATCGATGCTCCTCAAATAGTAAAAGATGTCCATAAAGATTTTATGAACGCTGGAGCTACAATAATTACTACAAATAATTATACCTGCACACCATCTAGATTAAAACGAGATAGTCAAATAGAACTATTTGAAAAGTTACAATTACAAGCATTGAACTTAGCTGTACAAGCAAGAAAAGAACTATCTTTAACTGAAGACGTTTCTATAGCTGGGTGTTTACCTCCTTTGATTGGAAGTTATGTTGTTGATAAGCGTACTTTTTCTGAAATAAAAAATGAATATGAAAGAATAGTAGCAATTCAAGATAAATATATAGATATATTTCTTATTGAGACAATGTCAAGTATTAAAGAAGCCAAAGCCGCTGTGGAAGCTGCACAAAAAGGAAGTAAACCTATTTGGCTTAGCTTGACTTTGTGTGATACAAATCCAAATGAATTAAGATCAGGAGAGAGTATTAAAGAGGCAGTTGAAGCATTAGAGAACTACTCAATAGATGCATTATTGTTTAATTGTTCATATCCTGAGTCAATAGATCAAGGTATATATTCACTTAGAAATCTAAATATACCTTTTGGTGGATATGCAAATGCCTTTACTTCAATAAATGCTCTTAAGCCTGGTACTACAGTTGATAAACTTACAGCAAGATTGGATATAAATGAAGAAAAATATGCTGCACATGTAATGAAATGGATTCAAAAAGGGGCTTCTATTGTTGGGGGATGCTGCGAAGTTGGGCCTTCATATATTACTTATATTCGTAATCAATTAAAATCAAAAGACTATAATATCACATCTTATAAAAAATAAGAAACTCTTATTTTTTTAAGAGAGGAACTTTAAAAATACTCTCATAGGTTTTATGTTTATTTTTTTCACAATAAAAAAGGGTATATGCACAAACAATAGAATCTAGCATATCTTCATAATGTTTTAATTTTATTCCCTTTAATTCATCAATATTTTTATAAAAATCACCATGAACTACATTTTGTATATAATTTTGTAGTATTTTTAATTGTACTCTAATATATTCAGTATTTCTACCTTTTTTTCTTTTATAAGGTAAAACTGATCCATGAAAACAATTCATAATAGTAGCATGAGGATAGACTTCAAATAACTCTTTTCCAAGTCTTTGAGGAATATTTTTAGATAATTCTTCACCAACAATAACACTACTATATTTCAACATTAAGTTTCTATTAACAGGATAAACTCCAAGTTTTTTAGAAGAATAATCTTTTAAAAATTCTATCTCTATAGTTCTATTTCCAGTTTGATTTTTAACTATTAATGGAGCATCAACTCCAACTATTGCATTTGGATATCTTTTTACAAAATCAATTACTTTATCTAAGCTAGACACTACTCCTGAGTAGATTACTTTATTATCTTCTAATAAAGTTATACCTGAATAATTATTTTCACTCCAAGCTAAATCAATACCAATATAAAGCATAGATTTATTATTCATCTCCTGCATTTGTATAATGTAATTCTAATCCATTTGAAGTAGCAACAAAGCCATTAATATTAATTCTACCATCATGTACCATTTTATGGTGTTCTTTACATAAAGGAACTAAGTTATATTTATGGTTTGCATTTATATGTTCAATAAAGCCATCTTTATTAGCTCTTGCTTGTTCTTTTATATGGTGAACATCATCACAAGCTCTTCCACAAATTACACAAGTTGTACTATATACATTTTTATTATATTTTGAAGTTTTGCGTTGAGATAATCTCTCAATTGAATCATAATCATCTGTTAATTTTTTTCTAATATTATTTGCAACAGATAAAAACTCTTTATCCATATGTAAAGATTTTGCGTACTCTAATCCGTACATTGAAGAACCACTTCCATAGGCTAATTTTCTATCAAAGATTAGCTTATCTTCTTCATTATTATACATAACAGACAAATGTAAGGCAATAATATTTTTCAGTTTTTCAACATCTTCAATTTCAGGTAATTGATGTAAATGTGTAGCAAATACAAAAATAGCTTCAAGTTTTGATAGCTTTAAAATAGAACTAGCAACTATAGACAATCCACTCATTGTTTCAGTACTATGAGATATTTCATCTCCTAAAACTAACGATTTTTTTGTAGCACGGTTAAAAATATTTTTAAGTTCTAACATTTCAACAGCAAAAGAAGATAAGCCTTTAGCAATATTATCAGCTCCTGAAATTCTAGTATATACTGCATCAAAGATAGAAAACCTCATAGATTTAGCTGGTACATAAAAACCAGCTTGAGCTAAAATTACTGCTATACCAATTGCTTTCATTAATGAAGATTTACCTGATGAATTAATTCCATATAATAGTACACCATGCATTTTGTTGTTATTCATATTAACAGGATTTGAATTTTTGATAATTACATTATTTTTATATTCTTTTGAAGCTAAACTCAATTCACCTAAAATAATATCATTGGGTACATATATACCTTGCTCTTCGTTAGCTTCTATTATTGGATGTCTTAAATCAATCACTTCTAAGAAGTTCTCATCATCTTTTGTTTTTACAATTTTAGGGCAAACATAGTTGTATTTTTTTGCTGTTTTAATATTTGAAACTGTTAAATCTACTTCAGAAATAAACTGCACTAATTCACCTAACAATAAGGCAAACTTTTTCTCAAATTCTGATATTTTTTCTTTAAAGACTAATTTATTTAATTCAATAATTTTTCTTAAATTATGCACATATTTATCCGAAATTTCTTCACTTAGTTTACAGGAGATCTTTACTGAATTTGTTTGAACTTTAATAGTAAAATCTTTAAATAATAATAAATCGTCATCTATAATAATATGTGAATTTAATAGCTCATTTTTTACAAGGTTAAATCTATTTTTAGTTAATGTTAAAAAGAAACCTTCTTTATCAAGTCTATTGATTCCAACATAGTTAGAATCTTTTGTTTTTATAAAAGATAAAATATGAGTTTTTAATAATTCTAATTTTGAGTATAAAATATTATTTTGTATATTTAATTCATCAATTTTAGTATTGATACCATCATTTACCATATTACTTTCAACGTCTTTAAGCATATATTTTCCACAAATAGATAAATCAAATGTTGAATCGATTGATTGTATAAATTGTTCCAATTCACTGCTTGTACAAGGAGGTTTAATAAACTTATAATTTTCCATAAAAGAAACGACTTCTTTTATACTAATTAATGAATCATACAAGTAATTAAGTTCAAAAGGATGTAATCTATTTAATTTTATACGTCTTGTTAGTCTTTCAATATCATATATATTTGCTAATTCATTTTCAATAGGAGCATGGTAATCAAATAGCTCTTTGGATAATGCAAATCTCCTAAGTAACTCTTTAGAATCTTTTACTGGGTGAGTTAATCTTTCTTTTAAAAGTCTTTTTCCCATTGCTGTTGATGTATTATTTATAAGTTTTATAAGTGATGGGTTATGTGATGTTTCAATAATATTTAATTGCTCAATTGCATTGTTCCCTAGATAAATATACTTGCTAATATCAAGTTTCGAAGGAAGTGATAATTTCTGAATAATATTTGAATCATGTCCTATTACAAAATCAATTAATACAGATAAAGATTCTGTACTTAAAGGAACTCTTTCCATATCTAAATGCTCAATAGCAGTTAATAAAGATTGAATGTTAAACACATTTTTAAATAGCTCATTTTGATATGAAATCTTAGGTCTAAAAGTACCTATATGAAATGTTTTAAGTTTTAATTCTAAATAATCAATAACTTCTTTTTCATTAATATTTTTGTCAGCAAAAGTAATAACTATTTCATTTGTTTTATGCATATTCATATAGTTGAATACCTCATCTAAGGCAAAGAACTTATCTTCACTAGTTCCATGAACTTCGTTGTAATAGCATTTTCCAGTTGTAACATCAATTGCTGAATATCCAATTAGATAGATTCCTCTAATTTGATCAACTAAAATTGAAGTAATATTATTTTCATCCTGATTTAATACAAAATCAAAATTTGTTCCTGGACTTACAACAGTATCTAAATATCTTGATACATTTGGAGGAATACCTTTTTGCTTTATAAGAACTACTGTATATTTTTGTTCAGAAATTATTCTTGCTAAATGTTTTTCTAAAGAAATTGCAGGAACTCCTGCCATAATAGGATTTTCTGGTGAGTTTTCTAGAATGGTTTTATTTTTTCTTGTTAATTGTATATTTAAAAGCTCTGCAATTTCTTTTGCTTTTCCAATTTGCTCTTCATCATTATTTACTTCGTAAACTTCAAAAAAAGTTCCTATTTCCATAAGAACTACTGTATTTTTACCATATTTCTTTTCAAATAATCTTTGTAATTTAAAATAAGTGATTGTTAAAAGTGTTTTTTTATCACTTAATATTTCTACTACTTCTTCTCTCACTTTATTTTCGTACCCCAGTCCATTCTCGAATAAAACTTCTTTGTTCTTTTGTTAAATCAGCTTCCTCGTGAAGCCATGTATAACTTTTCAAAGGCATTGAAGCATAAACTGTTTGATATATTCTTTTCATTTTTTTAGTTTTTTCTTCTTCAGAATAATTTTCCCATGTAGCAAAATTCAATGATTTTCTTCCATCTTCTACATGTGATGCGATTATCCAAGAAAATGGTGCAATTTGCGAATACCAAGGCCATTTTGATTGATTAGAATGACAATCATAACATGATTGCTTTAATATTGTCATAACTTCTAAAGGAGCTTTTATTTCTAACTCTTTTTCATTTGCTGTATTATTTTGATCTGTTCTTATTACTTGCATTGCTATAAAGATTATAAATATAATTAAAAGTGCTCTTTTCATTTGTCTCTTACTTTGTTAATAGATTATATGGTCTTTTTAATTCTTCAATGAATAAAGAAACTGACATATTACGTCCTTTTCTAAAAAATTCATTTTTATCAAAATAAACCAAGGTTGTAGGTATAGAAAATACCGTAAAATGACTTGTGATTTCTTTATATAAATCTGTCTTAATTTCAAAGATTTCAAATAAAGGAAAATTTTTTTTAACTTCTTCTTCAATCTTAGGTTTTAATACCTTACAAACAGCACAATTTTCACCTGAAAAGTATATTAATGTAGGTTTTCCTGTATTAATATTATTTTGAATCTCTTCAAGATTTTTTATTTGAATCATTATATTCCTCCTCTATATCAATACATTCTATTGGTTCATCTTTTTTAAAATTAACTTGATAAGCTTGCTCTTTAAAAATATCTTCTTTTGACAAAGATATTCCTTTCATATGAGTTAATGGAAAAGCAAAAGCAATTCCTTTTCCAGTTGTTGTAATATGTAAAGAATGAATAATAGATTTAACAACATTATTCACTAAATATTTAGGAAGTAGAAATAATAATAAAGCATCATTCGCTTCAAAAGACGCTCTGTGAAAATTAGCCATTTTCTCAAATCCTATTCCATCAGCATTTAGAACTGTAACACCGGAAGCACCTGCTTTATGTGCAGCTGCAATTGCATCAACTTTTTTATCAATAGGTACAATTATAACAACAGCTGAGAACTCTAATGATAAAGAGTGTCTAATACCTGAACCATCAATATTAACAGTAGTTAAATCCATATTTTCTGCATCAACTAACTTGTCATGTAATAAATCTTCTTCAATTTGAGTATCTGATTTAACTTCAAATCTTTCAGTTAATATACCATATAACATAACTGTAATCATAGGAAATAGTGAAGCAAAAGCAATAAGTCCAAATCCATCAATCAGAGGATTTCTTCCTTCAATATTTGTAGCTAAGCCAATACCAAGAGCTGCAACTAAAGGAACAGTAACCGTTGAAGTAGTAACTCCACCTGAATCATAAGCAATTGGAATAATGTACTTAGGAGCTACAAATGTTAAAATAATTACAATTAAATATCCAACTATAATATAATAATGAATATGACCACCATCAACAATTCTAAATGCACCTAAAGCTATACCAATAGCAACACCAGCAGCTACAAATAATCTTAATGCAAAATCATTAATTTTGCCATCAGAAATATCTTTTGCTTTTTTTGCAATTGCCATTAAAGCAGGTTCTGCCATCGTTGTTGAAAAACCAATGGTAAAAGCAAAAGCATAAATAACAAAAACAGAATCTCTTTTTGTTAATTGATATGCCATAGTCTCACCAAGAGAGAAAAGTCCCATCTCAAGACCAAGTATAAATGCATACAGTCCAAAGATAACAAGGGCAAAACCTAGAAATACTGTTTTTAAATTCTGAATTGGTTTTTTTAATACTCCATATTGAAAGAAAATAATAATTGCTAAGATAGGAATTACATCTTTTATAACAGAAAGAATTCCATAGATAATAGATTCAAAACTAATATCAGCAGGAGATGAAACTGTAGCTTTAATTACAATATTAGTAACATTTTGTGCATCAACTAAATTATACACTGCAATTCCATATATTTGAACAAAAATCATTGGAGTTAATGAAGCAAAAGCTATTAAACCAAAACCATCAATAACTGGATTTCTTCCTTTAATATTTGAAGCTAAACCAATCCCAAGAGCTGCTACAAGTGGTACAGTTACTGTAGAAGTTGTAACTCCACCTAAATCATAAGACAGCCCAATAATTTCAGGAGGAGCAAAAAAAGTAACTGTAACAACTATTATATATCCTGCAATAATATAATAATGAATAGGATGACCTTTAATAATCCTAAATACACCTAATAAAATTGCAAGTCCAACAGATCCTGCTACTACAAATCTTAATACTGTAGCATCAATTCTTCCACTTGATATAGAGGCAGCTTTATCTGCAATAACAGCAAGAGCTGGTTCAGCAATTGTAGTACCAAAACCAATTAAAAAACCAAAAATCAATATCCAGTTAGTCCATCCAGATTTTGCAAAATCTCTTGCTAAGCCTTCTCCTACTGGAAAAACTCCAATTTCAAGACCTTGTAAAAAGATTGCTAAACCAACTCCAACAATACATAAACCAATAGCTGTGTTTACCCATCCATCTGGAACACTTTGAATAATTGCTAATTGAAAAAATAAAATTACGACTATAATCGGAATTAAATCTCTAAAAGATTCTTTTAAAAGTTTTAAAAAGAAGTTAAACTGCATCATATAATATTATATCTCCTGTTCTACTTTTAAATAATTACTCTATAAATAAAGCAGTAATACTGCTTTATTTACTTATACTTGGTGTGAAGTTTGTTTAGAAAGTCTTTCTTTTTGAGAAAGGTAAGAATTTAAAGCACTTATATATGCTTTTGCTGTTGCTAACATCGTATCAAT
>CAJQLJ010000100.1 GCA_905479135.1 uncultured Campylobacterales bacterium
TATCAATATCTGGTCCATTTTCTATTCCTGTTAAGATCAACTTTAAAGGCTTATCTAAAGATTCATCTTTTAATTGCGTTTTTTCTGTAATATGTTTTTTTAAAGCATCTAGATTCTCAAAATAAGGTGCATTTTGTAAACATTTTTTTATTACTATAAATTCTGTTTCAAAATCATTATTCATAGTTTTAGCTTCAAAAATAGTATTTATTCTATTTTTTAGTTCCTTAAGAGTACTTAGATCTTCTAAATAAATTTTTCCAAGTTTTCCTATATCTGTATCAGCAAAACCTAATAGTTTAGATAATCTCATATCATCCATTTGTTCTAAATGTTTTTTATTTATAAGCTTTAATTTATTCATATCAAATTCAACTATTTCATTTGAGATATCTTCAATATTAAACCAATCAATAGCCTCTTCTAAACTAAATATTTCTTTTGGTGTTTTATTTCCTAGAACAACTAAATAGTTTGCAATTGCACTTGGAAGAAAACCATCATCTATCAAAGCTTTTACAGAAATAGAAGTATTGGAAATAGAAGGTAAATGAACATACTTTATTTCTTTTGTATATCCTAAAGAGTTTCTAATATGTATTTGTTTTGCGGTATTTGTAATATATCGTTTATTTCTAATAACAAGTGAAATATCCATTAGCATATCATCAACAGCACATGCATAATCATATGTTGGTGTTTTATCATGATTTAAAATATTAAAAGCATCAACATCATCAGGAATTGTGTCAAAATTACCATGAATAATATCTGTGAATTTGATATTTACTTTAGGTTTACTAATTCTTACTGTAAATGGTGCGTTAACTTCTAAAATAGCTTCATCAGATAAAGTTTCACAAAAACCATCATAAACAAAAGCTTTATTATTAGCTTTTGCTTCATCTTTCAACTCTTTAAGTTTTACATCTCCACAAAAACATGAAAAAGCTTTCTTTTTTGTAAGAAGTTGCATTGCCATTTTTTGATGATATTTTAAAGAATCGCTTTGATGAGAAGCTGTTAAATAATCAATTGAAAAAAGACTTAAAACTTCCAAAATCTCTTTATCTTTTCCTTCAATATTTTTTTCTTTTTCTATATCTTCTATTCTTATTACTAAATCTTCATTTAACTGTTTAGCAACTATATAATTAAATATAGCAACTCTTAAACTTTCAATATCCATATCCGATGTAGGACTTGGTGCAAATCTTAACAAACTATTTCCTTACAATTGCAAATGTTAAATTATTAATCTCATCATGAGATTTTATAAATCTATTTAAATCTTCTAATTTCAAATTTTGAATTAAATCTAATTCTCTTTGTGGATAACTTTGGTCTAAACCTCTGTAATAAAGAGTGAAAGCTTTATTTAATCTTTGTGATAAAACTTCATTTCTTAAAGGTTCACTACCTGTTAAAAAGTTTTTCGCAGCCTTTAGTTCATCTTTTGTAACGCCTTTTTTTACAAATTCTTTAATAATTTTTTTTACTAAAGTTTGTGCTTCTTTAGCAGTTTCATTTTTAGTTTGTAAGTAACCACTAAAAAATGTATGTGATTTATTTATTGACACAGAACCATAAGCACTATATGCTAATCCTCTTTTTACTCTTATTTCTTCCATAAGTCTAGAACCAAAACCTGAACCACCTAAAATAAATGATGCAACTTTTGCAATATATCTGTCTTCATCACTTGCACTAACTTTGTATGAGCTACCAAAATAAATATATGCTTGTTCAGTTTCTTTTATAAGTGTTTCTTCTTCATCTTTTGATACAAAGTTAATTTTTTCTAATTCTCTTTTAACACCTGGTTTTAAAGCTTCTAAAACTGGTTTAATTAATTTTGCAAATTCCTTATATGTAAAATCTCCACCTGCAACTATAATAAGATTATTTAAATTAACTGTATTATTAATAAAAGTTTTAATATCTTCAAGCTTTATATCTTCAATTGATTCTAAACTACCAGAACTTGGATTTGCTAAAACAGTACCTTTGAAAAGCTTTGTTTTTAGTAAATTTTTTGCTGTATAATCAAAATCATTTTCTTTTCTTTTAAGCTCACCTGTTTTCAATGTTTTTAATTTTGCAAGAGTATCTTCACTATAATTAGGTGATTTAATTAAATTAACTAATAATTCAATTGATTTATCAGATACATCTTTTAAGTTTGATAATTCCATTACAAAAGTTTCAAAACCATTAGAAGTATGTAATGAAATTGCATTTTCTTCTAACTTTTGAGCAAATTTAGTAGAACCTAATTCTTTTGTTCCTTCATTTAATAATTTAGAAGAAAAACTAGCTAATCCGCTTTTATTTTTGTCTTGTATATAACCTGAATTCTGGAAAACTAATTGTAAATTTAAAATTGGTAAACTATTTTGTTTTTCAAAAACTACTGGAACTTTAATTCCTTCTATTTCTATATGCTTTATGTCAGCACTCATTAAACTTCCTTGTAAAATTACTAATGCAAATAAATATTTTTTTAATTTCTTAATCAAAGATTAATACCTCTCAAGTATCTCATAAGCTGTATTTCTTTTTGCTGGTTTCTCTCCAATATCCCGAATTAGCCTAATCATTTCTTCTTGATTCATCCTATTTGAAGCTCCTGCAGCTTTTACTACATTTTCTTCCATCATAGTACTTCCTAAGTCATTAGCTCCAAAATTTAAAGCTAATTGACCAATATAAGAGCCTTGTGTAACCCATGAACTTTGCATATTCATAAAGTTATCTAAATAAAGTCTTGAAACCGCAAGTAATCTTAAGTATCTATTTGATGACTGTGGTTTAATATCAGGAATTTCTTTTAAAAGTGTTGTATTAGCACCTTGGAAAGACCACATAATAAAAGCTCTAAATCCACCTGTTCTATCTTGCAAATCTCTTAATAATTCCCAATGTTCAATAATCTCTTCGTCTGTTTCTACTGTTCCAAACATCATAGTAGCTGTTGTCTTCATTCCAATTGAGTGTGCTAATTCATGAACTTCAATCCATTCTAGACTATCCATCTTATTTGGTGCAATAATATCTCTTACTCTATCTGATAATATTTCCGCACCAGCTCCAGGAATTGAACTTAAACCTTTTACCTGAAGTCTTTTTAAAACTTCTAAAATGGTAATTTTTGATACTTTTGCAATATATTTAATTTCAATTGCAGAAAAACCATGAATAGTAATTTGAGGATATTTTGTATGAATATGTGAAACTAATTCTTCATAATAATCGATTTTTAATTTTGGATGAACTCCACCTTGAAAAAGAATTTGTGTTCCACCAATTTCTAATAACTCATCAATTTTCGCATCAATTTCATCAAATTTTAATACATAAGAATCTTCATCTCTTCCGTGTCTAAAAAATGCACAAAACTTACAATCTACCCAACATACATTTGTATAGTTAATATTTCTGTCAACTATAAAAGATGTTGTTTTGTCAGGATGTAACTCAAGCTTTCTTTTTGTTGCCATTTCACCTAATTCTAATAATGAAGCATTTTTTATTAAGTCTAATGCTTCCTCATTTGTTATTCTTTTATTTAATAAATCTATTTTTTTAACCATTAGAAACTACTCCCTAGTGAGAATTCGAATGTTGATGTTTCATCATCGGCCTCAGCATCAAGTGCTTTTGCAAAAATTAGTTGTAATGGTCCTAGAGGAGACACCCATTCTAATACAGCTCCAGTACTTGATCTTACAGTATCTGTAAAATTATCTTCACCAATCATACCATAATCATAAAATAATGCCCATCTCATTTTAGCACTTGGAATTAAAGGAAAACTCATTTCAACAGAGTTAGCAAATAATCTTTTACTTGCATCAGTAACTTCTCCATCAGTATTTGAAGGGAATGCGTAAGATGAGTATCCTCTTAAACTTTTAACTCCACCTAAATATAGTGAATCACCTTGATTTATCTGTCCATTATCAACTAAGACACTTATTTTTGTTCTAAATCTAAAAATCCAATCTAGTTCAGCATAATCATTTAAACTGTTGAAGTATTTAAGATATGAAGTTGATTTTAAATACTTTGAATCTCCACCAATACCTGCAAACTCTAAGGAAGTACCAGCTTTAATACCTTCTCTTGGTAATTGATAATTATCTGTATTATCAAAGCTAAGATATGGAGTTAATGTACTTGAAATATATTCTGAATCTTGAAATCTACTTGTATCAGGAACAGTTGAATCATCGTTATAGCTATATTCTTCTTTTATAAAATCAAGTTTATATCTTAATCCAGCTCTTAAATTTCTAGAAATTTCACGACCAAATCCAAGAGAAAAACCTTTTGTGTTTTTATCTAAATCATATACACTTTTGCTAATTTCAGCATCAGTATTATGTACTTCAATATCACCATTAAATTTACTATCATTAATAGCTGGGTTTGTTAAGCTTAAAGAAAAAGCACTTTTATTAGCAGATAAATCAGCACTAATTCCTAGACCTAAACCAGAACCGAAAATATTTGTATCTTTTATAGAACCACTAAGCATTAACTTATCATACGAACCGTATCCACCACCAACAGTTAGTGCACCAGTTGCTGCCTCACTTACCTCAATTAAGATATCGATTTTATCTTCACTAACTCTTTTTTGTTCAACTTTTACATTCTCAAAATAAGATGTTCTAGCTAATTTTGATTTCGAATCTTTAAAGTCAGTTTCATTATACAAATCTCCAGGAGCTAGATAAACATTTCTTCTAATAACTCTATCCAGAGTTCTTGAATTACCTGAAATTCTAACATCATTAATATAAACTTTTTTACCAGGGATTACATTATATATAACATCTACTTTTGAGTTTTTAATATCTTTTTTTAAGTCAAATTTTACTTTGGCGTATGCATAACCTTTATTAGCAACTTGAGTTTTAATAAATTCTTGATCACGTCTAAGTTTTTTGATATTAAATGTATTATCAATAATCAAATCTAATTCAGGGTAAATGTTTTTTGCATCAACTATTGAAGAATCTACATAAATTTTAATATCGTTTGTTTTATATTTTGTACCTTCGTTAATAAAAAAGTCTAAATTTGCTTGATTTGATGCAAAATCAATATCTAAAAAAGGTTGTTTAACTTGTGAATCAAGATACCCTTTTTCAAAATATAATTCATTCATTCTTCTTGCATCATATTTTAATTGATCGATTTTTACTTCGCCATCATTTTGACCAAACCACCACGATGCAATCTCTTTTTCTTTATTTGCTGTTACATTATCGAAATCATCTTGATCTAATTCATTAGATCCATAATAATTAGCTTTTTTAATGATGATTTCATCACCTTTATTTATATTGAAAATAAGTTTTAATGAATGCTCATTTATAGTTTCAATTTCTGTTTCAACAACTGAGTTAATATATCCATCATTTTCTAAAAGATTTAACAATGTCTTCTTTGCATTTTCAACTCTTTTTTCAGTATACATTGAACCTTTTTTAAGTTTAATCATTGTTTTCAAAACTTCAATATCATCTGTACGAGATTTATATCCTTTTATATCAACATTAGCAATTGAAGGTTTTTCTTTGAAATTTAATTGTAGTTTTCCGTTATCATTAATAACAGCTATGTCATCAAAGTAACCAAATTTATAAAAGTCTTTTATTGCATTATTTATTTTAAAATCATTAAATTCATCACCAGGCTTCATGTCAAGTGTTTCATCTACTATTTTTTGAGATATCTTATTTAAATTATTATATTCTATAGATTTTATTGTATCGGCATATAGTACTGCTGCACATGCTAAAGAAAATAGGATTACTTTATTTTTCACGACTTTCCTTAATTTCATAATTAAGCATTAATATAGCTAAATTCTCTTTATAT
>CAJQLJ010000101.1 GCA_905479135.1 uncultured Campylobacterales bacterium
TAAAAATTCAACTTTCTCTTCAATTGTTACATTACTTGAGGATTCCCTAAATTCAAAACCAAAAATTCAAGATAAAGCTAATGAAATTTCTAGAGGTTTTACAGTATCAATTTTAAGTTTATCTTTGTTTACTTTTTTAGTTTGGTATTTTTTTGGTCTTGATTTAGGTTTTGATTACGCGGGAACAAATCACTTTGAAAAATCATTTATTGTAGCAATTTCTGTAATAGTTATTGCTTGTCCTTGTGCCCTTGCACTAGCTACTCCAATTGCAAGTCTGATAGGAATTTCTGAATTAGCAAAAAAAGGTTTACTTTTTAAAGAGGCCAAATTTATTGAATCTCTTGCAAAAGTTAATACAGTTGTATTTGATAAAACCGGAACTTTAACAAAGGGAGAACTTTTTGTTACTAAAGCTTTAATTCATAATGAAAATAAAGAAAACCTAAACTTACTTTATTCACTTTTAGATACATCAACACATCCTATTAGTAAATCTGTTAAAAAATATTTATCAGCTAAATATGACTTAAAATTAAAAAAGTTAAGTAATGTAAGAAATATAGATGCAAGAGGTATTAGTGCAGAGTATACTAAATCAAATGGTAAAACAAGTAAATTAATAGGTGGAAATTTAGATTTAATCTTAGATGAAAAAATTACATATGATTTGAGAATTGAAAATAGTATTTTTATTTTTGCAATTGATAATAAAGTAATTGCTAGTTTTGAACTTGTAGATGAAGTGAAGGATTATGCAAATGATTTAATTCACTATTTACAAAATAAAGGTATTGAGGTTATTATGCTAACTGGTGATAATGATGTAGTAGCATCAAAGGTAGCAACTTCATTAAACATAAAAAAATATTTTTCAAAACAAACACCAATTACAAAAGCTTCATACATAAAAAAACTTAGAGATAAAGAGAAGATTGTTGTGATGGTTGGGGATGGAGTTAATGATAGTGTTGCTTTATCAAATGCTGATGTTGCAATTGCTATGGGAACATCTGCTGATATTTCTATGGCTGTTTCAGATATCGTTTTGTTAAATTCATCATTAACTTCTTTAAAAGATGCTTTTGAAATATCAAATAGAACATATAAGTTTATAAAACAAAATTTAGCTATTTCATTAGTTTATAATTTAATTACAATACCTTTTGCAATGTTTGGTTATGTTATACCATTAGTTGCTGCATTATCTATGAGTTTAAGTTCATTACTAGTAGTATTAAACTCACTTCGAATCAAAATAAAATAGGAAAATAAATGATAAATGACACTCTTTTTTTTATGTTAATAGTTGGAATAATTATATCAGCAGGCTTATTACTTTTATTTGTTTGGGCTGCTAAAAATGGTCAGTTTGATGATTCAAATAAACTTGTTGATGGGATGCTTTTTGATAGTACAGATGACTTAAACGATGCGATTCAAAAAGAAAAAAAGATTAAAGATGCGAAAAAAGCAAAAGCTTTAAAAATAGAAGAAAAAGAAAAAGCTAATCAAAAAGATGATTAGCTTTAGTATCTAAATGATATTATAATGCAGCAATATGTTTTGCTAAAGCTGCAATGTCAGCGTCAGATAATCTCATTACTTGACCTTTCATAACACCTTTCATAGCTCCACCATAAGAACCATCTTTGTATCCATTTAGTGCAGCAGTAGTTTTAGCAACATCCCAACCAGCAATAATTGCAGATTTTCCTAATGCTTTCTTCTCACCATTAGCACCATGACATCCAGCACATGATGCAAAAGATGCAGCTGATAATGTTACAGCAGTAGCTGCTGCTACTAGTGTAGTTAATACAAGTTTTTTCATTGTTTACTCCTTAAATTTAAAAACATTATTCTAGCTTTAGTTTTATTTCCATTAGCTTAATTTACTTAAAAGTATATGAGCTTTGCAAATATAAAGGCATATTTTTATATAGTATCTTCTAAATTTGAGGTGATAATATTGAATAGTGAATTTATTTTAGATATAAAAAATTTAGATTTCTCGTATAAAGAAAATAATCTTATTTACAAAGATTTTTCTCTATCTTTAAAACAAGGTGAACTTGTAACAATTTTTGGAAAAAGTGGAAGTGGTAAAACAACACTTTTTGAATTAATCACAGGCACTTTAAAAGCACAAAAAGGGACTATCGAAAAACAAACTATGAGTATGATTTTTCAAGATCCATACAATTCATTTCATCCAACATACTCAATAGTTGAACAAATAAAAGATGTAGTACCTAAAGATTTCACTAAAGAAATTGATGGTTTTTTAAAAGAGTTAAATTTAAAAAAAGATTTACTTGATAAAAAACCTCATGAATTAAGTGGAGGACAATTACAAAGATGCTCAATTCTTCGAGCACTTTTAATGAAACCAAAACTTTTACTTGTAGATGAACCTACATCTGCTTTAGATAATATAATCGCCTATGATGTGATGAAACTGCTTATAAAATATTTAGATTCTTGTGCAATACTTTTGATTACACATGATTTAGATATGGCAAAATGGTGTAGCGATAAAATAATAAGGTTAGAAAACGATGCAAAATAACAATGAAGACAGTAACAATATATTATTAAAAATAGCACATGATTCTATTAAATCAAGATTTGATGATGAAATAAAAATTGATAAAGAAAAGTTACTTAAAAAATATCCTTTTTTAGAAGAACCAGGTGCTTGTTTTGTTACTCTGAATTTAAATAATAAGTTAAGAGGTTGTATTGGAAGTCTTGAAGTTTATGGTATGTTGATTGATGATATTATTGAAAATGCTTATAATGCTGCTTTTTTAGACCCAAGATTTTTAGAATTAACACAAGAAGAGTATAAGAAAATAGACTTAGAAATATCTGTTTTAACACCTGCCCTAAAACTAGAATATACTAATTTAGACGATTTAAAATCAAAAATTAAAGTTGGTGTACATGGTGTAATTTTAGAAGATGAAGATTCTTGTTCTACATTTTTACCACAGGTATGGAAACAGTATTCTAATTTTGAAGAATTTTTTGAAAAATTACTTCATAAAGGCAGTTTTGAGAATGATGCATTAGAAAAAGGAATAACTGTATCTATTTATGAAGTTATAGAAGTTAAATAATGAGTATTAGAAAAACTGTTGTTGCAGGAAGTTTTTATCCAAACGAAAAAGATGAACTTTTGGCTTTAATTAATAGTTTTTCAAACTTAGAAAAAAATACTATTAAAAATGATTTTGTGTACATCAATTCATTGATAGTACCTCATGCGGGATTTATTTATTCTGGTGAGTTATCAAATATTTCTTATTCTTTATGCTCAAATCAGAATCCTAAAAGAATCATAGTAATAGGACCTTCTCATGATACTTTATTTGATGGATCACATATTTGTTTAAATACTGAGTATGAAACACCTTTAGGAAATATCAAAGTAGATTTAGAGTTTTCAAAAGCTTTAAAAAATAAATATAGCTTTTTTAATACAAATGAAGAGTGTGAATTTGAACACTCAACTGAAACACAAGCACCATTTATAAAACATTATTTTCCAAGTGCAAAAATAGTTGAAATTATATATGGGAAGCAGAATGTTAATGAACTTAGTGAATTGATAGATCAAATTATAGAAGATGAAGAAAATCTTCTTGTAATTAGCACAGATTTAAGTCACTTTCATTCTTTAGAAAAAGCCAAAGAACTTGATATTTTGAGTATGACTGCAATTGAGCAAAAAGATATTTCTATATTGAATTTAAGTGAAGCTTGTGGAAAAATAGGAATTGAAGCTATTTTAAATGTTGCAATTAAAAAGTCACTCAAGACAAAAGTTTTAAAATATACTACTAGTTATGATATAAATCATGATAAATCTAATGTTGTAGGTTATACAACTGCTTTAATAGGAAAATAGATGTTTGTATTTAAAAAAATTGTTTCAGCTTTTTTATTGCCAGTTCCAATTGGTCTTTTTTTACTTTTACTATCTCTATATTTCTTACTTACAAACTCGTACACAAAAGCAAAAGTATTTTCAATCTTAGGTTTTTTCTGGTTTTTACTTTTATCATTTCAACCTATTTCTAATGCAATTATAAATCCTTTAGAAAATTCTCATAAATCATTACTTGATATTCCAAAAGTCGAATATATATTGGTTTTAGGTTCAGGACATATTACAAATGAAAGTTTAAGTATTACATCTGAACTTTCTAGTGTTGCTAATGTTCGTATAAATGAAGGTATTAGAATTTTTAAAATATTAGAGAAGAAAGAGGAAAATACAAAAATTATATTTTCAGGTTATAAAAGCTTTGATAAAAACTATCACTCTTTTATGGCTTCAAAGCTTGCAATTTCATTAGGTGTTAATAATAATAAAATTATAAAATTTCAAAAACCCGTAGATACAAGACAAGAAGCAATTGAAATGAAAAAGATTGTTGGTACAAAACCCTTTATTTTAGTGACTAGTGCTTCTCATATGAAGCGTTCAATACTATTGTTTAAGAAATTAGGACTTAATCCAATAGCAGCACCAACTTACCACTTAGGAGATGAAGCAAAAGGATATAGTTCAATTTTTTCAAGTGAAAATCTATACAAAGTTAAAGTATCTTTTCATGAGTATCTAGGCCTTATTTGGTCTTATATTAGAGGATATATTTAAATAAATAGATATTTAACCTAAAGTTTGATAAGATTGCGACTTTGTTGCAAATAAAGGTAAACATTGGAAATATTAAATATAAAAGAACTATCTTATTCTTATCAAGAAAATTTTAAAGTTTTAGAAAATATCAACTTAACAATTAATAGTGATGATTTTTTAGCAATCATAGGTCCTAACGGTGGTGGAAAGTCAACTTTATTAAAACTTATTTTAGGTTTATTAAAACCTCAAAGTGGTGTAATAACAAAAAAAATAAAAAATGAATTAGTAGGTTATGTTCCTCAAAATACAAATTTAAATATTGATTTTCCTATTACTGCTTTAGAAGTTGTTTTAATGGGACATATTGGAAATAAAAAAAAGCTATTTGGCTACAACAAAGAAGACACATCTTGTGCAATGCATTCATTAGAAAAAGTAGGAATGCAAGACTTTGCAAATAGAAAAATAGGTGATTTAAGCGGTGGTCAAAGACAAAGAGTATTTATTGCACGTGCTTTATGTTCAAACCCAAAAGTAATGCTTTTAGATGAGCCAACAGCTAGTATTGATGTAAAAGGTCAAAATGAGATTTATGAACTATTAAAAGAATTGAATAAGTCTATTTGTATTGTTGTAGTTAGTCATGATATTTCTATTTTATTAAACTATGCAAAAAATGTTGCACATGTAAATAAAAATCTTGTCTATCATGGCTTAGAAAATATACAAAGCAATATAGACACTACGGCTGAACACTTATGTGAAGTTGAGCTTTTATCAGCCTTAGGCAAAACACAAGTTTGCTGTGATCACAAACACTAATAGGAAAAAATAAGATGTTAGAAATTTTAGAATATAATTTTATACAAAATGCAATATTAGCTGGTGTTTTGATTTCAATTGCTGCTGGAATTATTGGTTCATTAGTTGTAGTAAATAAGATTACTTTTTTAGCTGGTGGAATTGCACATAGTTCATATGGTGGAATTGGAATTGCTATTTATTTGGGTCTACCTGTATTATTTGGAGCAACTATTTTTGCAATTATAACAGCTGTAATTATTGCAATATTAACTTTAAACAATAGGAATAGAGTAGATGCAATAATAGGAATGATGTGGGCATTTGGAATGGCTATAGGAATTGTTTTCGTTGATTTGACACCTGGATATAATGTAGACTTGATGTCTTATTTATTTGGTTCAATTATTGCAGTTTCAAGTGATGATATATTGTATATGACAATTTTAGATATATTTATTATTTCAATAGTGGTGTATTTTTATAAAGAGATACTAACAGTTTCATACGATAGTCAATTTGCAAGATTACGTGGAATTAATGTTAAGTTTTTTTATACACTTATCTTAATACTTTCTGCATTATGTGTAGTTGCAGCTATTAAAGCAGTTGGATTAATCTTAGTAATTGCACTTATTACAATACCAACATACTTAGCAGAAACCTTTGCAAATAAATTATCTTCAATGATGATTTTAAGTTCAATACTTGCGACTATTTTTACATTACTTGGACTTGGAATATCTTATTTTTATGATATTAGTTCAGGTGCTAGTATTATAATAGTTGCAGTTGTTATTTTAACAATAGTGAAGCTTATAAAAAGAAAATAAAATTTAAACAAATGCGAGATAATTATTTAGCTATAATAGAAAAAATTAAAATGAACGGAATAACTCAAAATGATTGAAAATAAAGAACAAATAATAAACGAAAAAATATATGTAGGTGAAATAAATAAACTTGCAGTATATAGAAAAAGTGAACCTGGTATTTACTTGATTAGTGAAGATAGAGAAGAAGTACTTCTTCCAAATGCTTATGTAACAAATGAAATGGAACTAGGTTCTTTTTTAGATGTATTTATTTATACAGATAGTGAAGATAGATTAGTAGCAACTACTTTAGATCCATATCTTTATGTGAATGAATATGCATATTTAGAGATTGTTGATACTGCTGCTTTTGGAGCTTTTGTAGATATTGGTTTACCTAAAGATATTCTTGTTCCTAAAAATAAACAAAGAACTATTTTTCATAAAGGACATAGCAAAGTTCTTAAAATGATTTTAGATGAAAAAACTGATAGATTAATTGCAACAGAAAAGTGGACATTAGATTCTAATATTAAAGGTTTAGAAGAAAGAGATGAGGTTGAAATTCTTGTATATTCTAAAACTCCTCTTGGATATAAAGTAATTGTAAATGATTTATATGATGGAATGATTTTTCATACAGAAATCTTTGAAAATGTTTATTTTGGAGATAGAAAAAGAGCTTATATTAAAAAAATAAGAGATGATAATAAACTTGATATTTCTTTACAAGAAATTGGTAAGAAAGTTAAAGATGATAAAGTTTATGAATTATTAGTTCAAAATGGTGGAAAGATGGATTTTACTTACAAAAGTGATGCTGAGGATATTAAAAAAGCATTTGGGGTAAGTAAAAAAGCATTTAAAGCAACACTTACTAAGCTATTAAATGATGACAAAATTGTTCTAGAAAGTAATTGTATTAGGGTTAAATCATAAGAGTTTAAGTTGATTGCTATTAATTAAGATAAGATTTATCCAATTTTATTATAATGAAAAAAAATAATAAAAATAAAGGAAAGTTATATGGTAACAACAAAGTTAAAAGGTAATGAAGTAGAATTAAGTGGAGCTACTTTAAATGTTGGAGATACAGCACCAGTTGTAACTGTAGTGGCAAAAGATTTATCAGATGTTCAAGTTGGTGGAAAAAATGACAAGTCACAAGTTGTAGTTGTAGTTCCATCATTAGATACAGCTGTTTGTGCAGCAGAAACTAGAAAGTTCAATGAAGAAGCAGCAAAAATTGAAAATGCAGAAGTTATCGTAGTTTCTATGGATTTACCATTTGCAATGGGTAGATTTTGTACAACAGAGGGAATTGAAAACTTAACAGTTGGTTCAGACTTTAGAGCGAAAGCTTTTGCTAAATCTTACGGTGTTTTAATTTCAACAGGAGCTTTAGCAGGTGTTACTTGTAGAGCAATCTTCGTAATCAATGCTTCAGGTATCGTTACTTATAAAGAGATATGTCCAGAAATCACTGAAGAGCCAAACTATGATGCAGCATTAGCAGCACTTAATACTACAGTAGAACCTTCAAGTTCTTGTTGTGGTGGAGGATCTTGTCATTAAACAAGATTTTTTCTATAAATTAATATAATTTAATATAAAAGTCACTTTATGTGGCTTTTTACTTCTTCTCTAAACAGATTCTTTATACTAAGTATATATAATCATAGATATACTATTTAGATTAAAGGGTAAATTATGAATATAATAAAAAAACCAAGATGGGATATATCATCATCGGAAGTAACACCTGAAGAGTTATTTAACAAAAGAAGAAGTTTTTTAAAACTTGGAGCGGCTTCACTTGTTGCATCAGGAGCTTTAATAGAAGCTTTGGCAAAAGATAATATTCCAATACCAAACTTACAATATATAAAAGATAAAAACATTAATAATCTAAAATTAAATACCTATGAACAAATCACAACTTATAATAATTTTTATGAATTTACAACATCTAAAAGTGCTGTAAAAGATATGGCTCATACTTTAAAAACTGATAATTGGGAAATAGAGATTGATGGATTAGTTGAGAAACCTATGAAAATTTTATTAGATGATTTAACAAAAAATTTTTCTATTGAAGAAAGAATTTATAGATTTAGATGTGTTGAGGGTTGGTCTATGGTTGTACCTTGGAATGGATTTTCACTTTCAAGTTTAATAAAGTTTGCTAAGCCATTATCAAATGCAAAATACATTAGGTTTGAAACTAAATATGATGAAGAAATGTTCCCTGACCAATCTCGTGGAGTTTTTGCAAGTATTGATTATCCTTATGTTGAAGGTTTACGAATGGATGAAGCTATGAATGAATTGTCTTTTATGGCAGTAGGTCTTTATGGTTCAACATTACCAAATCAAAATGGAGCACCTTTACGATTAGTTGTTCCTTGGAAATATGGATTTAAATCTATTAAATCTATTTCAAAAATATCATTTGTAAATGAAGCACCACTTAACACGTGGCAACGCTCAAATAAAAGAGAGTATGGTTTTTATGCTAATGTAAATCCAAATGTAGATCATCCAAGATGGTCACAAAAAAGAGAAAGAGTTTTAGGAAAGTTCCTAAAACAAAAAACACTAATGTACAATGGTTACGAAAAAGAAGTTGCTCATATGTACGCTGGGATGGATTTAAAAAAGTTTATTTAATGAAACAATTATTAATATATTTGCTTTTATCAATTCCTTTGTTAGTATTGAGCTTACAAATACTAATCTTTGAAAATATAGTTGATCCTATAAAATATATATACACAGTAACAGGAGCAACTGCAACTGTGATACTGTTTTTTTCAATTAGTATTTCATTAATAAGTAAAAAAATCAATCTTCTTAAATACAGAAGATTAATCGGCTTATTTGCATTTTTTTATGCCCTTTTACACTTATTAAATTTTATAGTTTTTGATGCTGAGTTTAGAATCATATTTATCATTGAAGAAACTTTTGACAAGCCATTTATTTATTTAGGAATGATTGCATTTTTTATACTTTTATTTATGAGTTTTACCTCTACAAAAAGTTTATTTAAAAAGTATAAAACCAAACATCAAATTATCTATATAGCATTGATACTAATAACAATACATTTTATAATGGCTCAAAAATCATTATCCATTCTTCAATATAGCTATTTAGTAATGATTTTTATTTTAGCTTATTATAAAGTTTTACAGAAGATAAATAAAGTCAATATTTAGATTAACTCTTCATTAATCTTTTATTAGGACTTAGTTAACAGTGTACATGTATAATTTATCTATAGATAAGTTGACGCAGCGACTTATTTATTGAAATAAATTTTTTAAGATAGATTTCTTAAATAAGAATACTTTTTTATGTTTCCTTGTAAATAGGTGTTATCTTTGATAGCACCTTTTTTTATTCAAGTTAATTAATAACTTTCCTCTTTTATGATAAAATTCCTAATTAAAAAAACTACTATAAAGAATCAACTAATACATGCCGTTATCAAATTTAAACAAAGAACAATTAAGTGCTGCAACTTGTCCTAAAGGGTATAATCTTATTATTGCAAGTGCTGGTACAGGTAAAACTTCTACTATTGTAGGAAGAATTGCTAACTTAATTAATAATAATGTTAAACCAGAAGAGATTCTTTTATTAACTTTTACAAATAAAGCTGCTGCTGAGATGGTTCAAAGAGTTGCTAAATTTTTTGGAAAAGATGTAGCTAAGCGAATTATGGCAGGGACTTTTCACTCCGTTTCATATAAACTACTAAAACAATTAAATATAAATATCACACTTAAACAACCAAATGAACTAAAAACTCTATTTAAATCAGTTTATGAAAAAAGAGTATTTTATGATAGAGATGATGACGCAAATCCATACGATGGTGGATATTTATATGATATGTATTCTTTATATCTTAATTCAAATACAGGTGAAGAGTTTGGAACTTGGATAAAAGATAAAAATGCTTCTCATGAAATATATACTCTAATTTATGAAGATGTAGTTGATGAATTTAATGCTTTAAAAATAAAATATGGCTATGCAAATTTTGATGATTTACTTACTATTATGCTTACTACATTGAAAACACAAGACTTTAATTTTAAAGAAGTTTTAGTTGATGAATACCAAGATACTAATCCTTTGCAAGGAAGATTATTAGATGCCTTTAAACCTAACTCTTTATTTTGTGTTGGGGATTATGATCAAAGTATTTATGCTTTTAACGGCTCAGATATTGGCATTATTTCAACTTTTTCTTCAAGATATGATGATGCTACTGTATTTACTTTAAGAAAAAATTACCGTTCTACTAAACCTATTTTAGATTTAGCTACAAAAGTTATTGAACACAATGAAAGAATATATGATAAAAATCTAGAAGTTATGAGAACAGATGAAACAATAAGACCTAAGCTTTTAGCTTTTAATGAACTATTTGCACAATATGAATATATCTCAAAACTAATTTCAAAGAGTGAAACTCCTCATGATGAAATTGCAATTATTTATAGAAATAATTCAAGTGCAGATGGAATAGAAGCAAACTTACGTGAATATGAAATCCCAGCAAAAAGAAAAGGTGGAATGTCTTTTTTTGATTCTGTTGAAATTAAGTTTATTTTAGATGTTTTAGTTATGCAGATGTCACATAATGATATGATGGCATTTATTCATGTTTTAGAGCATGGTAAAGGTATTGGAAAAGCAATTGCTAAGGATATTTTTGATGCTTTAATCAAGCTAGGTGATGGGGATATTTTAAGAGGATTATTTCATCCTAATCCTGATATTAATAACCCTTATGATACAAAAAAAGTTAAAAATAGACAATTGGGTTTATTTGATGATTTTTTAGAATTAGGTTCTGTTTCAAAGTACAAAGATTGTGGTTTTGAAGAAGCATTTTTATCAAATCCAATTTTAAAACATCCAAAGTTAAGCGTAGAGGGTGGTAAATATATTTATGATTTCTACTTGCTTATGAAGCACTTACGAAGAACAAAAAATCCAGAGTCATTGGTATCAAGTATTTCTTCATCAATGATGTATTCAAGATTAAAAGATTTTTTATCAACAAAAAGAGCAACTGCAAAAGATGGAACAATAAATCCAATGCAAAAAACAAAGTCATTGGCAAAAATAAATCGTAAAGGAATGATTTTAAAAAATTTATCTAAAAACTTTAAAGAGTTATCAAAGTTTATTAACTCAATGATTTTAGGTGGTTCCGAAATGAGTGAGGGTGATGGCGTAAATTTATTATCTGTTCATGCAAGTAAAGGCTTAGAATTCAAAGAAGTATATGTCATTGATTTGATGGATGGAAGATTTCCAAACAGAAAACTTATGAGTAAAGGTGGAAGCTTAGAAGAAGAAAGACGTCTTTTTTATGTAGCAGTTACAAGAGCTAAAGATATACTTTATTTATCTTACGCAAAGTTTGACAGAATTAAGAAAATGGCTTTTATTGCATCTCCTTTTTTAAGAGAAGCAGGGCTTGTAAAAGATGATGAAAAGACTGCTATTTAAATTTGTATATTAAATATTGTTTAGATATAATCGCGAATAATAAAGCTATATAGGATTTTTAATGAGCGATAAATACGAACCATCAAAAGTAGAAGATAATTACTATAAGATTTGGGAAGACAGAGGATATTTTGAAATTGACGGAAATAAGTCGATTCAAGAACTAGATGAAAATAAAAAACAAAAAACTTTCTCAATCATGATGCCTCCTCCAAATGTAACAGGTAGTTTACATATTGGACATGCACTTACATTTACACTTCAAGATATTATTACTAGATATAAAAGAATGGATGGTTTCAAAACTCTTTGGCAACCAGGAACTGATCATGCAGGAATTGCTACACAAAATGTTGTTGAAAAACAATTATTAGCTGAGGGTACTACAAAAGAAGAACTTGGACGAGAAAAGTTTTTAGAGCGAGCTTGGAAACAAAAAGAAACATCTGGTGGAAATATTGTACATCAAATGAGAAAACTAGGCGTTACTCCTGCTTGGAAACGTGAGCGATTTACTATGGATGAGGGTTTAAAAGAAGCAGTGAAAGTTGCTTTTGTATCTCTATACAACGAAGGTCAAATTACTCAAAATAACTATATGGTTAATTGGTGTACACATGATGGTGCCTTATCTGATATTGAAGTTGAACATGAAGAAGTAAATGGTAAATTTTATACTATGATTTACAAATTTGCAGATGGTTCGGGACAATTAGAAGTAGCTACAACTAGACCTGAAACATATTTTGGTGACACAGCTATTATGGTTCATCCAGATGATAGTAGATACACTTCAATTGTAGGTAAGGAAGTGTTATTACCTTTAACTAATAGAACAATCAAAGTTATTACAGATTCACATGTTGATATGGAATTTGGAACAGGTGTTGTTAAAGTAACTCCTGCACATGATCAAAACGATTATGAAGTTGGAAAAAGACATGATTTAGAGTTTATAAAAGTATTTGATGAAAAAGGTATTTTAAATGATTACTGTGGGGAATTTGAAGGCTTAGAAAGACTCGAAGCACGTCCAGTAATTGTAAAAGCTTTAGAAAATGCAGGATATATTATAAAAATTGAAGAGCATGTTCATCAAGTTGGACACTGTTATAGATGTAAAAATATTGTTGAACCATTTATTTCTCAACAATGGTTTTTATCTAACAAAATTGCTGATTCATCAATTGAAAAAACAAAAGCTCATAACAACTTCCATCCACAACATTGGATAAATTCATATACAGCTTGGATGGATGAGTTAAGACCTTGGTGTATTTCTAGACAATTATGGTGGGGACATAGAATTCCTGTATTTACTTGTACTTCATGTAATCACCAATGGGCTGATAAATCAGACGAACCAGAAGCTTGTCCTAAATGTGGAGAGAAACATTATACACAAGATCCAGATGTTCTTGATACTTGGTTCTCATCTGCACTATGGGCTATGAGCCCTTTAGGTTGGGGAAACAATGAAAAGCTTCAAGAATTATATAATGAAGCACAAGATATGAAAGACTTCTATCCAAATTCATTGTTAATTACTGGTTTTGATATTATGTTCTTTTGGGTTGCTAGAATGATGATGATGGGAGATCACTTTACTGGTGAATTACCATTCAAAGACATTTATATGCACGCATTAGTTAGAGATGAAACGGGTGCAAAGATGTCTAAATCAAAAGGAAATGTAATTGATCCTTTAGATATGGTGGAAGAGCATTCGGCTGATATTATTAGATTTACACTTGCATACTTAGCTATACAAGGAAGAGATATTAAACTTGGTGAAAAGAATTTAGAACAATTTAGAAACTTTACAAATAAGCTTTATAATGCAGCAAATTTTTTACAGTTAAATATTGAAACATTCCCTGATTTAAAAGATATTGAAATTAAAACACCTCTTGGTTTATATATGCAAAGTAGGTTAAGTAAATCTGTTGATGAATTAAGAGATAATTTAGAGACTTTCAAATTTAATGAATCAGCTAGTACACTTTATAAGTTTGTATGGAATGAGTTCTGTAACTGGGGTATTGAATATTCAAAAGGCTCAAAAGAATCTATTTTAGAACTTGGTGCAATTTTTAAAGAAACATTAAAAATGATTTCACCATTTATGCCATTTATTGCAGATTACTTATATCACAAATTATCAGGAACTACACTTGAAGATGGTGAGTCATTAATGATTAACAACTTCCCTAAAAATATTGCTAAAAATCAAGATATTGAAGATATGTTTGCTGTTATAGAAGAGGCTATTATATCTGTAAGACGTGCAAAAGTAGTTATTGACATGGGTAACTCTAAAATTGCAAAAGCATATATTAAATTAGATTCAAATATTGATAAAGATGTTGCAAAGCCATTCATTGAAAAACTTGGAAAAGTTGAAAATATAGAATTTGTTGATGCAAAAGTTGAAAATTCAATTACAGATGTATCAGATAATTTAGAGGTATATCTACCTACAGATGAGATTGATATGAGTCCTATTATTGATAAACTTACAAAACAACAAGCAAAAACTCAAAAAGAGTTTGATAAACTTAATGGTATGTTATCAAATGAAAGATTTGTAGCTAATGCTCCTGCTGAGGTAATTGCTGAAAATAGAAAAGCATTAGAAGATGCAAAAACTAAATTAGAAAAAATTGAAAATGAATTAAAAATTATCTCATAAGCTATATTGTTTATGAATTTAAAAGGAGAGTACAATGAATTTAAAATTAGTAAATGTCTTTGCTATTGTAGGTTTAGTACTCTTTTTTGAAGGTTGTAGTTTTAGTAAGGACAATATTAAGAGTGTTGTACAAACTAATTCTGCAGTTGAAATTGTAAAATACAAAAATGAAATTGTATCTACTTTAATAGATTATAAAAAAAAGCTAGATATACGTAATCCCTACTCTTATAATAAAATACTTTCTAAAGATATTATTAAGCAAATAGAAGAAAATCAAGATTATATTAATATTAGACAAGATAAGAAAAAGTTAAAAACTTATGATGAATATCTACATTATGCTCTTTTAGATAAAGAAATTACGAACAGGAATGATTTTTTGATTATTGGTCTTTATAAATTAATTTATAAAGCCTATAGCTTACAAGACAAGCATAAATTTACTGCATTAGAACATAACAAATTTGAGTTACTAAAGCTTTATGAATATATGCAAGTTTTAAGATGGAAAATTAGAACACAAAAAGATGTTAATGGAAACTATCTTTTTAATACTTGGCAGAATAATTGGCAATTAGAATTTCTTCATAAAGATAAAAATGATTTGAATATAATAAAAGATTTACAATATATAAAATCTAATAAAGAAACTATACTTTCTCCTTCTAACTTTTCTTTTGAAATATTGTTTTCAAAAATGATATTAAATGTTGAATATACATTAAAAAAGATAAATATAGAACCTTATTCTATGAGTGCATCTGCCATTAGAAGTTTTATATTTATTCTTTAAAAGACAATAAGCTATAAAAATAGCTTACTTGTCTTTTCTTAGCTTATGACTGATTGTATATAGAACTGGTAAGTAAACTAGGTTAAGAATTGTTCCCCAAGCAAGACCGAAGCCTAATGCAATTGCAATTGGTTGGAAGATAACAGCTTGACCTGTTGGGAAGAAAATTAATGAACTCATTCCAATTAATGTTGTTACAGTTGTAATAATAATAGGTCGAAATCTTTTAGTTGCTTTTACAAATATTTCTTCCAAAGTCTTAGCTTTTTTAAGATAAGTCATCATAATAATACCATCATTAATAACAACACCAGCTAATCCTAGTGCACCTATCATTGAAGGCATAGATAAATTTAATCCCATAACTTTATGGCCTATTAAAACTCCTAATATTGAAAATGGAATAATACTCATAACTATAAAGGTTTCTCTAAATGAGTTAAATAAATAAAGCATTGAAAGCATAATTAGAACAATAGCAAGTCCTGAAGCTAGAAGCATATCTCTTTTTAATTCTTCTTTCTTTTGAGCCTCACCTTTAAACACTAGTTTTATTCCATCATTTTTAAGTTGATTTAATAATGGTTGTAACTTTTCAATTACTTCAGTTGAAGTTATAATATCTGGATCAACATTTGCAAAGAAGTAGAAGTTTTTCTCTCCTTGATCTTTTAAAAGTTGTTCAAATGCTCTAATAGTATTAAGTTCAACTATTTGCTCTAGTGCAACAAAAGAGCCGTTACTTAATGGTATTTGAGTGCTTTTAAAAGCTTCATAATCATCTTTATTTTTAGATTTTATTTTGATATCTAACATCTCTTTATCATCAAAAGAAACACCTTTTTTCTTTAATAAATAGAGATTTGAAAGATATGACCCTATAAAAGATTCAGTAATACCTAGTGATTCACCATATTTATTAACTTTTAATTTAATTTCATCAATTCCAAATTTTAGAGAATTTGATACTGATTTTATTCCATCTAGTTTATTTATAGCAAGTGTTAAATCATCAATTGCTTTAATTACTTTTTGATTATCATGCGAAACTAAACCAATTTTTACATCAGCTTTAATAGGTCCTACTTTTCTCTCTAATACACCTATTTCTTCTAATTTATATTTTTCTTTATAGTTTTTTTCACTTAAGAATTTTTTTAACTTTGCAGCAATTTCTTTAGATTTTAAAGTCCGTGTTCTACCTTCATCGTCATAATAAAAGCTAAGATAAGGAGTTACATATGTATCTAAGATATTTGCAGCTTTTAATTTTTGAAGTTCTACTGTCATATACATAGCATATGGAAATCTCTCTGTATTATTTCCAGTATCTCTTCTATAACCAGCAACTGAATCAATACTTCTTATAAAAAACTCATCTTTTTTAAGCATTAAATCTTTTTCAATTTCTTGAACAATTTTAAATGATTCTTCAAGTGTTGTATTTGCATCTGCTTTCATAGTGATTTTAACATCTGTGGCATCAAATTTTGGGAACATTTGGAACTTGGATGTTTTAATAGCTGTAAATGTTGCAAAGGGTACTAGAATTATAAATATAATAAGAAATGTTTTTTTCCAATCCATAAAAAAATGAATGATAGAATTATAAATTTTATTTGCTTTTTCCCATGAAGTAACTTTTGCACCATTTTTTAGAGCATGTGCAGCATGAATTGGAAGAAAAATAAAACTCTCTATTAATGAGGCAACTACTAATGCACTCAATGCAATAGGAATAAGCTTCATAACCTCACCCATAGTTCCACTAATCATTAATACAGGAAGGAAGGAAAATAGTGTAGTAAGAGATGCTATCGTTACTGGTTTTACCATTTCACTTGCACCTTTAATTGCAGCTTCTTTTGGATGCATTCCCTCTTCTATATGTTGTTGAATATTTTCACTCACAACAATAGCATCATCAACAACAATACCAATTGCAATTAAAACTCCAACAAGTGAAATCATGTTTATAGAATAACCACTTAGATACATATATATTGCTGCAATTACAAATGATGTTGGAATACCTAGTGCTATAATTGCCGACATTCTAAAGTTAATTAAAATCATCACTAATATTGTAATTAATATAATTCCTAATAAAATATTTGAAACAACAATATTTAATCTATCAGTAATTCTTTCACTATTATCATCAGCAATTGTGATACTAATATCAGAATTCTTTTTATTTAGTAAAGGAAGTAAATTTTTTATTTTTTGAGCAAGAACTATTGCATCAGCAGTATCTGATTGCTCAATTGCTAAAGATAAGGCATTTTGTCCGTTAAAAGAATAAAGAGTAGATGAGTCTGCATATTTTTTAGAAATTTGTGCAATATCTTTTACATATATGTTTTTATTGGAAACCTTGATTAAAGTATTACCAAAATCTTCTGCATTTTTTGCACCATTATATGTTGAAATATAATAGTGTTTTTTAGGATCTTCAATTTTTCCAACAGGAAAGATATATGACAAAGTAGAGATAGTAGAAAAAACATCACTTTTATTAAGTCCTAGAGCATCGATTTTTTTATCGTCTATCAAAACTTCAAAATACTTATCAGAATCTCCAAATACAGTAACGTCATTTATTCCACTAATTCCAAGAATTTGGCTTTTTAAGGTTTCAGCAAAAGGTTTTAGTTCATCTGTTGAATATTTTTCTGAAGTAAGAGTAACATCAATAAGCGCTCGTGAACGATTTAAAACATTTACGGTAGGTTCATTCATATCAGAAGGAAGATTACCTTTTATAAGTGCAATTACATCTTTAACTTTATCTGCTTCATTGTATTTGTTTTTACCTTTTTTAAGCTCTAAAACAATTGTAAATGAACCGGGGCTTATAATTGTAGACATAGTATCAACGCTATCAATATTTTTTATATTATCTTCAATCTCAACAACTGCCATTTTATCTAAAATATCAACTGATGCACCACTGTATGAACCTTTAATCGATATCATATCAAGTTCAAAACTAGGAAAAATTTCTTTTGGTGTTTTTGTATAAGACCAGATACCAATAGCAAATACTAAAATAAATAGAGTGTAATTAACTCGTGAATTTTCTACGAAAAATCTTAAAATTTTATCAAACATTATTATCCTTCTTTAATTGAAGAATTATAATATATTTTTATTAACGTAGTATTAATATTAAGTTATTTTATATAAAGCAGGGTTTGTAAGAATAAAAACAACAAGAAAAATATTATTAATATTTTTCTAAAATTGTTTCTTTATTTTTATTTTAGTAAATTTTTTACTTCGTCTTCACTAATTTTTTCATTATCATACTTAACAGCTATGATTTGTTCAGTATCATTAATATACCATTCATCAATATTTGCACTTTCTAATTTAGAAGTATTTTCTTGTTTATATTCATCAAGTGGTAAATATACAAATTTCTTTTTTTCTGGATTTGGCATAGTAATAATTAAAACAGCCCATATTACACAAACTACAGCAATTACAACTACTAGAGTTGATAATGAAACATCTTCATAGAAGATTCCACCAATAACTCCACCTAGGAAAGTACCTAAATAACCAGCTGAATTAAAGATTCCTAAAACTAAACCTCTTTGGTGTACTTTTGCAAATTTAACTGCAAGTGATTGCATAATTGGTTCATGCATATTAAATCCAACAAAGAAAATAACTACACCAATAGCAAAAACAATTGCACTATTTGCAAAACCAATTACTAAATAAGATACTGCAAAAAATACAACACCAATAATTAGAATCTCTTTGAATTTACCTTTTTTCTCAGCAAATACTGCAGCTGGTCCCATTGCTAAAACACCAAAAATCATTGCAGGTACATAAACCTTCCATAACTCCGATAACTCCCAGCTAAAGTTATTTATTAATACCATTGGAATAATCATAAATGCGAATGTCATTAAACCTTTTTGTAAAAAGTTTGTAATATTCATTTTGATTGAATTTCCATTTAAAAGTATTTCTTTTAAGTTTGCTTTTTTATTGTACGTATGCGTAATTTGTGGTGGATTTGGTACTTTTTTTAATAAAACATAAATAGATACTAATGCTAATACCATTGTAATATAAAATAATACTTCAATTCCATATGCAGCACCTAAAATTGGACCTGCAACCATAGATATAGCAAATGCACCAGCAATACTCATACCCATTAAAGCCATAGCTTTTGGTCTTTGTTCTTCTTTAACTAAATCACTAATCATTGCAGTTACAACTGCTCCAATAGCTCCAGCACCTTGTAAAAGTCTACCAAACATTAATGTGTAGATATCTGTTGATACTGCACATATTAATGAACCAAGTGCAAATAGGATTAATCCTAATACAATAGTTCCTTTTCTTCCTAACTTATCACTCATAACTCCAAATGGAACTTGAAAAATCATTTGAGTAAGTGCGTAACCACCTATAACAATTCCAAGAAGAGTTGTCGAAGCACCTTCTAAATTCATAGCATATACTGAGATAACTGGTAAAACTAAAAATAATCCTAAAAATCTTAGTGCAATAATTGAACTAAGTGGTAATATTGATTTAAACATATATAATCCTAAACATAATATAATTTAACGTGATTATATATAATTAAAGTTAATAATAGGTTGAAAAGGAAATAAATGAAAATTGTTTTAGCTTCAGGAAATAAAGGAAAAATCAAAGAATTCGAAAAATTGATGCCAGATGATGATATAGTAGCATTCAAAGAAATTTTAGGAGACATTGAAATAATTGAAGATCAAGATACTTTTAAAGGCAATGCAATAAAAAAAGCACAAACAATTTATGATGAATTAGATAAAAAAGGCTTTAAAGACGTAATTGTTATTTCAGATGATTCAGGAATAACAGTACCTATTTTAAATAATGAACCTGGTATTTATTCTGCAAGATATGCAGGAAAAAATGCTAAAGACAAAGATAATAATTTAAAGTTAATAGATAATTTAAATAAAAAGAATATCGAAAGAACAAAAGCATTTTATACTGCTTGTATTGCAATTATATATCAAGCTGAAGTATATACAGTACATGGATGGATGCATGGTGAAGTTATAAATAAAGAATTAGGTGAGAGTGGTTTTGGCTATGACCCAATGTTTATAGCAAATGGTTTTGAAAAAACTTTGGGTGAACTTGGTTATGAAGCCAAGAAAGAGTTCTCTCATAGAACCAAAGCCTTAAATTTAGCTCAAAAAGTACTTGAGCTTATCTTATAGTAAAATTTTCATATATTGAAATATCAAATTCTTTTGATTTGACATAAATATCAACATCAAAAGAGTTCATATCTTTTTTAATATCTGCATAAATAGTAAATAAATCATCATTTATCTCTATATGATTTATATCTTTTAAATCAATTTCATAAATATATGATTTTAAAAATTCTTTATGATTATAAGCTTGAATATACAAATATTGGTTTTGTATGTTTGTATTTGATAATGCTTTTGTTTGCATTGTAATTATTGCTAAATATGAAAATAAAACTACAACAAAAATTGTGATTAATAAAGTGAAACTTTTTTTAGTTTTTAGTTTAATATCTATCATATTTTAATTTTCCATAACTGTTTTATCTTATTTTTAAAAGTAATATTTATTTCATAATAAAAACTGTTTTTAATAATGATAAATTCATTTACATTTGATAACAATATATTTTCTTTGTAATATAGTACAGAGTTTTCAAATTTTAGATTAGTGTCTAAATCTTCTGTATTTTTTGATAAAAATATTTTTGTTGATAGTAAATCAATCTTAGCTATTTCTTTTTCTTGTATATCTTTATTTATGAAATAAGATTCTTTTAGAAAAAACAATGAACTTATTATTACTATTGAAGATATTAAAATCACTATTATTAATTCAAGAAGAGAAAAACTATTTTTCATATGTGTATATCTTTATCACATCATTTTCAAAAGTGTATTTTTTTACTGAGATATTAGTGTTTTCATTTGAATTAAGAATAATTATTAAATCATGTGTAGTTTTTGTAAATGTACTGTAATCTTTTGTGATAAATTTATTTTCTAAATCGTTAAGTTTTTGGAATAATAAAGAGTTTTTATTATCATAATAAGATGAGTTTTTAAACCCACTTATTACAATAATTAATAAGCTAATGCTTATAATAGTTTCAAGTAATGTAAAACTATTTTTTACCAAGTTCTGTAGCTTTATCATACGCTGCAGCTATTGCTTTAATCATTGCATTTCTTACAGCATACTCTTCAAGTTTAGCATATCCAGCCGCAGTTGTTCCGCCAGGACTCATAACAGAATCTTTAATAATTGCAGGATGTGAATTTTCTAACAGTGAAGCAGTTCCTGAAAATAATCCTTGCACAAGTTTTGCGCTTAAGTTTCTCTCTAAACCTGCATTTACTGCTCCATCAGTTATAGCTTCTGCAATTAAAGCTAAAAAAGCAGGACCAGAACCAGCTATTGCAGTTGCAATATCTAATTGCTTTTCAGAATCAACCCAAATAGTTTTACCAATTGATGAACATATTTCTAAAGCAGAATTTTTTGCTTCATCATCTCCAGTAACTGTAGTCATAGAATTCTGCACAGATGCTGCAATATTTGGCATAGTTCTTACATAATACTTAGATTTAATTGCTCTTTTTAATGAATCAAGAGTTGTACCTGCTAATATTGATAATAATATATTTGCTTCACCTGTCAGTCTAGCTGAAACAGTTTCTAGAGCATATGGTTTAACACAAAATATTACATTTTTATCTTTAATATTTTCTTGCTTGTCAAATGTTTTAAATGTAATCTCTGGTATTTTCTTTTTTATTGCTTTTAATTTATTTTCATCTCTTCCAATTATCTCTACTTCATGGTCTTTAACTAATCCTTTAGCTAATGATTGAGCCATAATTCCATTACCAATTAAAGTAAGTTTCATAAAAACGCCTTTTAAATATTTTTAAATAATTATAGCAGATATTCCCTAAGCAAATATTAGATAAAATAACATCTTTACATTAAAGGACATTTATATGATTAGTAACTCAAAAATCAAAAGTTTATTATTAGTAATTACTTCAATATTTATTATTACAGGATGTTCTAGTAAAAATGAAGTAACTGAATATAATAAACCAGCACTTTATTGGTACAACAAAATGTTAACTGAAATTTCAAGAGGTTACTTAGATCAAGCAGATGATACATATACATCTCTAGAAAGTGAACATAGAAATTCTCCTTTGATTCCTACTTCTTTACTTATTTTAGTAAATTCACATATGGAAGAAGAAGAATATGCTTTAGCTAATTTTTATTTAGATGAATATATCAAAAGATTTGCACTAAGTGAAAATATTGATTATGCAAGATATTTAAAAATAAAAGCAAACTTTTTAGGTTTTGCTTATCAACTAAGGGATCAAGAATTAATTGAAAATACTATTAAAGATGTTGCTGATTTTAAATCAAAATATATAAACTCTCCGTATATGCCTTTAGTTGATACTATTAATGCAAGGTTATATATGGCAAAAGCATCATTAGATTTATCTATTGCAAAACTTTATGAGAAAAAAGGAAAAAAAGAAGCAGCTGCTTTTTATAATAAAAAAGTAAAAGAATCTTGGATTAATCCAAGTGAAATTGAAGCTGTAAATGTTCCATATTACAGATCAATTTTTGAATAAATATAGTAAAAATAATAATAAATACAATAAATTTTAGGAGCCAGACTACATGGAATTAGAAAATTACGATAAATTTCCACAAAATATACCGTTGATAATAGAAGATGAAATATTTTTATACCCATTTATGATTGCGCCACTTTTTTTAAGTAATGAAGAAAATATTAAAGCAATTGAATATGCGATTGAAAATAATAAATTAGTAATAGTTGCTGTTTCTAAACAAGGTAGCGAAGATAAAAGAGAAGAAGACTCTTTTTATGATGTAGGTGTTGTTGGAAATATAATGAGAAAAGTATCTCTGCCAGATGGTAAGATAAAAGTACTTTTCCAAGGTTTAGCAAAAGGTAGTATCAAAGAGTTTAACAAAGAGAATCCACTTTTTGTAAATGTTGATATTTTAGAAAATAAAGATTTTGATAAGGAAAATATCAAATCTGTTATTTCTGTTTTGATTGATCAAATCAAAAAATTATCTAGAGTTAATTCAAAATTTCCCTCAGATTTAATAAAAACAATTGAAGAAAATGATGATGCAGTAAGAATTGCAGATTTAATTTCTTCTGTTTTAAAAGTGAAAAAAGATGAAGCTTATTTATTGTTTTCACAAAGAGATATTGAAAAAAGATTATTAGACATTATCGAAGTAGTAAAAAAAGAGATTGAATCTTACAAAATTCAAAAAGAAATTACTCAAAAAGTTAATTCAAAGATTGAAAAGACTCATAAAGATTACTTCTTAAAAGAACAAATAAAAGCTATTAATCAAGAATTAGGTACTGATAATAAAAAAGATGAAGAGGTAAAATCTTATACTAAAAAGCTTAAAAAAATCAAAAAATATATGCCTAAAGATGGATATAAAGAAGTTAAAAAACAGATTGAAAAACTTGGAAGAATGCATCAAGATTCTCCAGATGCTTCACTTTTACAAACTTATATTGAGCAAGTATTAGATATTCCATTTGGAGAATATGCAAATGAAAAAATTTCTGTTTCAAATGTTGAAGAGCAATTAAACAAAGATCATTATTCTTTACTTAAAGCAAAAGAAAGAATTTCAGAATTTTTTGCTGTAAAAGAATTACTTGAAAAAAGAAAATTAAAAAACTTAAAATCAAGAGGTACTGTCTTATGTTTTGTAGGGCCTCCAGGTGTTGGTAAAACATCATTAGCTAACTCTATTGCAAAAGCTCTTAAAAGACCACTTGTAAGAATTGCACTAGGTGGAATGGAAGATGTTAACGAATTAAGAGGTCATAGACGTACATATGTTGGGGCAATGCCTGGACGTTTAGTAAAAGGTTTAATTGATGCCAAATCTATGAATCCTGTTATGGTTTTAGATGAGATTGATAAACTAGGAGCGAATAACCGAGGTGATCCAACTGCTGTAATGTTAGAAATTTTAGATCCAGAACAAAATAATGAATTTAGAGATTTATATTTAAACTTCCCAATTGATTTGTCTCAAACTATTTTTGTTTCGACAGCAAATGATGCAAGAAGAATTCCTGCACCATTAAGAGACAGAATGGAATTTATACAGATTTCATCTTATACTCCTAATGAAAAATATCATATTGCAAAAGACTATTTAATTCCTCAAGAGCTAGAGAAACATGGACTTAAAAAATCTGAAATATCATTAAGTAAAGCAACTATTGAACTAATTGTTGGAAAGTATACAAGAGAAGCTGGTGTACGAAATTTACGAAGAGTTTTCTCTAAACTATTTAGAAAAGCTGTAAAAAAATTATTAAGTGATGATAAATTAACAAAAGTTACAATTTCTACAAAAAACTTGAAATCATATTTAGATAATCCTATTTTTGAAATAGATCCAGCTGATAAGAAAAATTCAATTGGTATTGCAAATGGTTTAGCATGGACAGCTGTTGGTGGAGATGTTTTAAAGTGTGAAGCTATTAAATTAAAAGGTAAAGGAAACTTATTAGTTACTGGTAATTTAGGTGAGGTTATGAAAGAATCATCTAGAATCTCTTACTCAGTTGTAAAAGTTTTAATTGATAAAGGAATTCTAAAAATTAATGATTCAATTATTCCTAAATCATTAAAAGAAAAAGAAGACAAAGTTATTGTAGATTCTAGTGAAGTTTATAAAAGATATGATATTCATTTACATATTCCAGAAGGTGCAACTCCAAAAGATGGACCAAGTGCAGGTATTACGATGGCATTAACTTTTGCTTCAATTTTATCACAACGAGAAATTAAATCTGATATTGCAATGACTGGAGAGCTTACACTTTCTGGAAAAGTTTTGCCTATTGGTGGATTAAAAGAGAAATTAATAGCAGCATTTAAAGCTAAAATGACAATAGCTTTAGTTCCTAGAAAAAACTATGAACGAGATTTAGAAGATATTCCTGAAGAAGTAAAAAAAGCTTTAGTGATTAAACCTGTTGATGTAATTGAAGATGTTTTAAAAGAAGCACTAGTTTAAAATATATGTTAAAAAAAATTAATAAAAGAGATTTTACTGCTACGAATATAATTATTATTTTCACAATTTTGATGTATATTCTTCAAATAAATCTGCAAAATGGTGGTTTATACTTAGGTCTTAATATGTATATGCTAATTGCAGATTTTTGGTGGCAACCTCTAAGTTCAATGTTTGCACACGGCGGACTTGCTCATTTAGGTATGAATATGTTTGTTTTATATCAGTTTGGTTCTTTGATTGAAAGGAGTCGTGGTGCTAAAGAGTTAATATCATTATATTTTGTATGTGGTATATTAACTTCATTAGGTTCTTTTGCTTATGTTTATTATTTGGATCAATCTGTGAATATCGTAGGTGCATCAGGTGCAATTTCTGCACTTTTAGGATATGTGGCATATTATGATAAAGCTCAAAGAAGCGGTATTATTACATGGGTTTTACTAATCTCAGTAGCTCCTCTACTTATTGGTCTTCCAATTGCTTGGTATGCTCACTTTATTGGTTTAGCACTTGGTTTTATTTACGCAATAAGTAGAAAATAGTTTTCTTTTTATTGCATAAAATAAGTTACCATACTCATCACTGTTAAAACAATTGCTAAGGATATAAAAATATCTTTCAATGTTACTGTTGGATTTAGAATTCCACAGTAAGGACATTGTCTTTTTTTAGCTTCTATTTCTCTTTTGCAGTTTTTACAAGTTGCTATTTTATATCCTTTTTTAAATTTTTAAAATAATATCTATTTCACACTATATCTTGACTTAATACTACTATTAGACTTTTTATTACAAACTGCAATGAAAACTATAGATATCAAAAATACTTAATATAATACAATTTATAAAGTAGGAGATTGTTTTGTTCATTCATTTAGATTTAGATTGTTTTTTTGTATCTGCTCATAGAACTATTGATTCTAGTTTATTTCATATCCCAGTAGCTGTTGGAGGTAGAAGTAATCTAAATATCTTTTCTAGTAAAAAAGAAATAAGGAAAATATCTTCAAATGAAGGTGCTTTTGTATCTTCAATACTTACAAATGAAGGACAAAAAACTTTTAAAGAGTATTTTGTAGATGAAAAAGGAAAAATAAGAGGAATTATAACAACTTCATCATATGAAGCAAGAGCATATGGTATTAAAACTGCAATGAGTGTAAATGAAGCCTTAACCCTTTGTCCTCATTTAAAAATGCTTTCTCCAAATTATCCTTTATATCATGAATTATCACAAAAACTAAGAGAGCTATTACTTAAGGAAATTCCTTTAGTTGAACAATTTTCAATTGATGAGTTTTTTGGAGATTTAAGTGGATATATTGAAGAAGATGAAGTTGTAGAATTTTCTTATAATTTAAAAAATAAAATACAAAAAGAGTTAGGACTTCCTATTTCAATTGGTATTGCTAATACTAAATATCTTTCAAAACTAATAACAGAATATGCTAAACCCGATGGTGTAAAATATGTAAGTAAAGATAATGTAGGAAATTTTATAAGAAATATTCCAATATCCGAGTTTCCTGGAATTGGTAAAGGCTTTCAAGAAAGACTTAAAGGTTATGGTATAAAAACTTTAGGAGATATTAAAAATAAAAGAGAGCTTTTTTACTCTTGGAAAAAACCAGGAATTGATTTATATAATCGTGTTTGTGGAATTAGAGATAATAAATTAACAACTTTTAGAGAGAAAAAGTCTATAGGAATTGGTAGGTCATTTGATTGTATTTATGATAGAAATGAACTAAGAAGAAGAGTAGCAATACTTTCAAGATATCTTTGCTTTTTAGTTAAAAAATCAAAAGTCAATCCTTTAACTTATGCTTTGAAAATAAAGTATGAATCTAATTTAAAATCGAAAAACTATATAAATGTAAATACGATTTTTAATGAACTTGATTTTAAAAACTATATGACAACACTTTTTAAAGATAATGACACACATCCAAGTCATGGAGTTACCCATTTAGGCATAACTGTTTATAATTTTGCAAGAGCAAATGAGTTTACTTACAATCTCTTTGAATATCAAGAAGATAGTAAAAAAAGCGCTTTAACAAATCAAATGCAAAAATTAAGAGATAAATACGGAATTGATATTATTAAAACGGCTTTTGAAATTAAAGATGAAAAAGATTAACTTTTATCATTAATTGTAAAATGATATAATAATAAAAAATTAGTGGAAAAGTTAATGAACCTAAAACAAATTATAAAAGATAATGCAAATAAAGCATTTGATTATCCAAAACTAAAAAGTGATAAATTAAAAGATGC
>CAJQLJ010000102.1 GCA_905479135.1 uncultured Campylobacterales bacterium
CCTTGTAAAACTCCAATTGCTCCAAATCCAATTTTCTCACTTAGTGTTGAACATTCACTTGCAACTGCACTTGTACTAATTAAACCTGCTACTACTAAACTTAATGTTAACTTCTTCATTTTATTCCCTTATTTACTGTTGTTTTATTTTCTTTACAACATCTTATATTTAATTTTTTATCTTTACTAACTATTTTTTCATTACCTGATTTATAATCAAAGCTCCAAGCTTTTAATCTATCGTCGATACTTTCTTCATTTGACCAATATCCAGTGTTTAAACTATTTTTAAATTCCTTGTCAATGCTATTATCAACTAAAGAATAAATTCCTTTTAATTCTTCTCTTGAAGGTAGTCTCCATTTTTCACCCAAACTACTACAATAAAACTTTGCATTTTTATAGTTAGTTTTTAAATACTTGGCCGAATTTGTGTCTTGCCATAATAATTTGTTCTTAGAATCAAGAATTTGATTATTCTTTCTTTTAAAATAATTTGTAACTTTTTTAAGTTCTAAGATTTTATTCTTATTTTCTGGCATTGATTTCTTCTTAAACATCATTGAATTACTTTCAAAAAATATTGTATTCTTTTTAGTAATAATCCTAAACTCGTTTTCACTATCTCTTAATATTCTTATTTTTTCTATCTTAGAAGTTTTAGAGTCTCTAATAAAACCTTGAATATCAAAGTCATTCAAGAAAACTTCAATATTAAATTTGTCGTTAACTGTTTCAACATCGCTTATATTTAAGTAAGAAAAAATTAATTCACCTTTTGCATAACTCTCATTTATTTGTCTTAACTCTAATTTTCTTTGTAGGAAATTAGAAGTCTTAGTGCTAACCCAAATGCCGTTAAAAGAAAACTTTTTAATTACTTTCTTTTCACTTATAGATTCAGACAACTTACTATTATCTTTTAAATCAAGTTTGGGTTCAGTCTTAATAATAGAAGTACTATTAATGTCTGTGATTACTTCTTTTATCTTTTTATCTACTATTAATGTATCAACTTTATTCTTCTTTTCTTTATGTTGAAGATTTTCACTAGTAGTTGAACATCCTACAAATATTAAAGCACTTAAAACTAAACTTAAATTTTTTATCATTTATTCATACCTATATGATGTTTTAATAGAATTATTTTCACAAACAACAACTAAGCCACCTTTATCCATAATCTTTTTTAAGTATTTGAGGGTTGATTGTATTTCTGCGCATTTCTTCATTGCATCTTTTTTATTTAATACTATTTTATCACCTTTATCCTTTCCATATTGAAAAACAATATCGACCATTTTTTTGTTTATTCCTCTTTGACTCATTCTCCTTCTTAAATGATTTGTAAATTTCATTTTGTTTCCTTTCGTTTTATTTCGTTTTATTTCGTTACAAAAGAATTATAGCATTATACTAGCTTATATTAAACTTAAATTGTACAACTTAAATGCATAAATCGTTATATTTCGTTAAAAGATGTTATAATGACTGTAATAAGGAGTTAAATTGCAAATTAAATCAATTTATAAGTCTGTAGCTATTTTTATACTTATACTTTTATCTTTTAGTGCGACGATAATCTATTTATCTTCACAAATGATAAAAGAGACTTTAGATGATAGTCATAAAACTAGTATATTAAACACATTAAAATCAATATCTCCTATAGTAAAAACTTCAATCGATTTTAGTTTAGAAGGTTTCTTAGAAAGAGATTTGAATGAGATTGTTAATAAGAACAAAACTATTTTAAAAATAATAATTAAAGATTCTACAGGAACTGTAATTACTCAGTCAAACGTTTATGCTGATTTAACAAAAAGAGGATTTGTATCAACTAATTTACAATTAGAAGTTGGAAAGTTAGGAACTATTGAGGCTTATTACTCTGACTTCGAAGAAAATAAATCTTCTGAAGTTTACCAAGAGTTAGTATTTAATTTACTTATTAGTATCCCTTTTTTAATACTCATTGCTGTTTTCTTGTACAGTTCTATACTTACATTACATAATAAAGAAAAAGAAAAAGCCTATGCAGAACTAAAAGAACAAATGGAAGAGGAAATTAAAAGTCACCAAAAAAAGACAAATATGCTATTTCATCAAAGTAGATTAGCATCAATGGGTGAGATGATTTCAAATATTGCTCATCAATGGAGACAACCTCTAAATACAATCTCTTTAGTATTACAGAATCTAAAACTTGGTTATGCTTTAAACAACTTAGATAAACAGAAGTTTGACAACTCTATGGAGCAAATAGATGGTTCATTAAAGTATATGAGTGAAACTATTACAACATTTAGAAACTATTATAAAACAAACCAAGAGGCAGAAACATTCACATCTAAAGAAGTTATTGATGAAGCAGTTTCAGTTGTAGAAAACAGTTTAGAAGACTTAGGAATAAAAACAATTATTGATACCCAAATTAATGAACAAATACACGGGTATAAAAACGAATTGACGCAAGTTATAGTAAATATTTTAGGTAATGCTAAAGAAATCTTTGAGAAAAGAAATACAGCTAATCCAAAGATTATTATAAAAACTTCAAAACCTGAATATAAAAAACTTTTAATTAGTATTCAAGACAATGGAGCTGGTATTAGTGAAAATATAATCAATCAAATTTTTGACCCGTATTTTACAACAAAACACAAAGACCAAGGCACAGGATTGGGGTTATATATGTCTAAAATCATAATTAAAGATAAATTTAAAGGTGAATTAAAAGCTATAAACATAGATAACGGCGCACGATTCGATATTGAACTAAATATACACAAAGGAAATTAATGGAAGACCTAATTAAATTAGCACAAGAGACAAAGAAATTAACAGCTTTAATAGTAGAAGATAGAAAAGAAGACAATGAATTAATGCAGTCATTTTTTGGAAACCTATTTAAATCACTTTACTCTGCATATTCAGGCAAAGAAGGTTTAGCAATTTATAAAGACAAAAAACCTGATGTAGTAATCACTGATTTAATCATGCCAGATATGGATGGATTAGAAATGACTGCTGAAATTAAGAAAATAAATGAAGATCAAATTATTGTAGTAGTATCAGCTTCAGATGATATTGAAAAGGTTACTAAAACTATATCTTTAAAGGTGACAAGTTTTGTGCATAAGCCAATTGAAACTAAGAAGCTAATAGATTCCATGTCTAATGTTGTTGAGAAGATAAAAAAGAACAAAACAATAGAAACTAAATCTTTTACAGTAACAGTGCCAATGGATATCTATGAGATGGTAAATGAAGCTGCTAAAGATGAAAGAATATCTAAGAATGGAATTATAATTAGGGCTTTAAAAGAGCATTTTAAGGAATAATATTCTTTCAAATGTAGAATATAAATTACATTAAGTTTAGGCTTTTCTATTTATAAACTGGCAGACAATGTCGGATTCGAACCGACGGTAGAATAAACTACGTTACCCTTCCAAGGTAATGGATTAAGCCAGCTCTCCCAATTGTCTATGAAAAAATTTATTAGTTTTGAAAATTAAAGTGTGATTAGTTATGTAGTTAGTTTAAAAAATGAGTTAAAAAAAAGGATAGTATAAAATACTATCCTTTTAATGAAAGATTACAGTCCTGTAACGTTTTCTGCTTGAGGACCTTTTTCACCTTCAGCAACTTCAAAAGTAACTTTTTGATTTTCTTCTAAAGAAACTCTTCCGTAACCTGAGTTGTTGATTTGTCTGTAGTGTACAAATAAATCTTTACCACCATCGTCTGGTTGAATAAATCCAAAACCTTTTTCACTGTTGAACCATTTTACTGTTCCGTTTACTAAATCTGCCATTGCAATTCCTTTTGTGTTTAATATGCTAAATAACCTAAGATCAAATCAAAAATGCATATTAACTCTGTCAAAATTGTAATAGTAAATACTAACAAACATGGCAAAATTATATAAATTTAAAGATGTATACTTCTAGATTAAAAACTTGAACGAGTATATTATCCCAAATTTACTTTGTTTTTCCATAAAATATATAAAAAAACAAAAAGATTCTAAAATTTATGAAAAAATAAAGATTTTACTAATAAAAACTAGTGTCTATTATGTAGTGTAATAGGTTTGAGTACAAAATTTTAATTGAATAAGAAATTAAACACAATTAAAATATACTGTTGTTTGCCAAAAATTTAAAGGATTATAATGAAAGCATTAGTTTTGATTGCACATGGAAGTAAAAGAAGTCTATCAAATGAAGAATTTGTTGATTTAGTAAATAAAATAAAAAACAAAGATGAAAACTTTTCTGAGATAGAAGCTGCATTTTTAGAACTTGCAACGCCAAGTATACAAAGTGTTGCTAAAAAATTTATTTCTCAAAGTATTAAAAAAATTTATTTTTATCCATATTTTCTAAATTCAGGAAAACATGTAAGTGTTGATTTACCAGATATTCTAAATGAGTTGAAAGAAGAATATCCTACAATTGATTTTGTACTATTAAAACATTTTGGAAGTTCAGATAGAATTAGTGACATTATATTAGATGATATATCATTATCCTTGTAATATAATTTTGTTTGTATAACTATCTATATTAAATACTATTATCTAGAAATACTAGCAAGAATACATAAATAAGATTGTTCTTGATATTTTTTAAGTTCTTTTGGAAAGACTATGTCATTTTTCTTTTCATAAGAACTTATACTTTGTGAACTTACTAATTTAACATCTGCATTAAAATATAATTGTATTAAACCTTCCATCTTAAAGCTTATTGCACCACCAGAAAACGATCCTTTCTTAGAACGTTTTTTTATTAATATTTGTTCAACTTTATTTTCATCAAAAAAATTGTTTACCTCATCAAGGTATTTTAAAACACTTTTTTTATCTTCATCATCTTCTAAAGCAATCTTTTTTATTTTTAAATCTATATAATCAATTATATCATCAGATGAATAATCAACAACTGTTAATACAGTGTAGTTAGATTTTAACTCAATTCCGCAAACTTTCATAAATTTCCTTTTAAAGTAATATTATTGAAGTATACAGAGTTTAAAAAAACTACTTTTGTTTTATTTCAAATTGTAATACAATTTATTAATCTTTAATTTCTTCAAATAAATAAAAGTTCGTGTGCCCTGATTTTTTATCATAATCAGCACTTTTTTTATCAGTAAATTTGTATATCATTTCCATAGCTTTTTTATGACAAGTTGTATGCCCTATTACTTCAGAAGAATCATCTTTTGTTAAAAAGTTCTTATCATATCCTTTTTTAAAGTTTGCTGCTGCTTCTTTATTTCCAAAAGTATATTTCATAATATTTATATTTCTTTTTACATCAATTCTTGCTTTTTTATTAAGGTCTTCAAATCTTAAAATTCTATTACCATTTGATGAAATCTTCATTGTAATTGCAGTCTCTATGTTTTCAATATCATCTATGATAATATATTCTTTTCCATTAATCATAATTTCATTATCATTTAATTTTTTAATCTCTTTAATTAGAGTCTTTTTACCTTTTGCCATTTTTACACCTTTTACTATATTCGCAAATTTTATGAATTATATCCAAATAAAAATAATTGAAAATACAAATTATGCTAAAATTGCAAAACAGATAAGATAATATAATCAATTAGGACAAAAAATGACTCTCCCTATAACTCCAAATGAAGTAAACACTGTTTCACATTTAATTCAACTTTCAGTCGCTCCTGTTTTTTTATTAGCAGGTGTTGCTGGACTATTAAATGTTTTTACAGGAAGACTAGCTAGGATTATTGATAAAGTAGAAAAAATTGATGCTGGTATTGAAAATAAAAAAACCGAAGAAGCAAAAAAACTTGCAGAAGAAAAGTCAAGAGAAAGAAGATTGTCTCTTACAATTAGAATGCAAAATATAAATCGATCTATATCTCTTTGTACAATGACTGGGCTTTTAATAGCTCTAGTAATTGTTACGATGTTTTTAAGTTCAATTTTGCAATTTGAAGGTTCTGTTATTATTGCAACTTTATTTATCTTTGCTATGCTTTCATTAATTTTATCATTGATTTTATTTCAAAAAGAAATATTTTTTACAACATCATTTTTAAAGAAAAAAAAACAGAGTATTAAAACTACTTCAAATACTGTTTAATAAAAGCTACTTTGCATAAAGAAGATATTATAATTACAAAATTTTTTAAATTAGAGGAAGAATATAAATGCATTATATAGAAGAATCAAATAAAAGTGTTCAAGAAGTAGTTGATACAATACAGAAAATAGTATCAAACTATAGTTTTGGTGTTTTACATATACATAATGTCAAAAACACTTTAAATTCAAAAGGTATTGACTTTGAAAAAGAGTGTCAAATACTAGATGTATGTAATCCAAAAGTTGCAAAAGAATTTTTAAGTCAAGATATGTCTTTGTCAGTAATTATGCCATGTAAAATTTCTGTATATACAGATAATGGTACTACTAATATTGCCATGAACTCATTAACTCAATTAATAGATGATATTAATCCTGATTTTTTAGATTTAGCTCAAGAAACACAAGAGACATTACTACAAATTATTAAAGAAGCTAAATAAAGAAAATGAAGAAGTTCGATCCTAAAGCATATAAACAAATGGTTAAAGAGTATCAAGAAAACGATAATCCTACAGGATGGTTTGATTCTATTTATACAGATGCTCAAGGTGATTACAAGGCAGTTTTTTGGTCTGATTTAGAGCCAAGTCCTTACTTAGTTAAATGGCTTAAAGAAAATCTGAACTTTTCAAAACAAAAAAAAGCAATAGTAGTTGGTTGTGGTTTAGGCGATGATGCAGAAGCTTTAAGTGAATATGGATACGAAGTGATTGGATTTGATATTTCTCAAGAAGCTATAAAACTATGTAAAAAAAGATATCCCAATTCTAAAGTTACTTATCTTGTTGCAGATTTATTTGATTATGATAAAAGCTGGCTCCAAAATTTTGATGTTGTTTATGAATGCAATACTATACAAGTACTTCCTGGAAAATATAGAGTTCAAGCAAGAAAAGCTATTTCAAGTCTTTTAAAAAATCAAGGTCATGCTCTGGTTTCTTGTAGAAGTAGAAATAAAGGTGAAAAAGAAAATGATATTCCCTTGCCTTTAGATTATGATGAAATTAATAAATTTGTAATAGATGATTATTTAGAAGAAATAAGTTTCTTAGCTTATGATGATACACAGGTACCTTCTATCCCACATTTTTTTGCCATATACAAAAGAAATGAAAAATAGAAAAATAGAAAAAAATTAAAGGAATAATATATTGGAATCAATAGAATTAATAATACACTCAAATCTACGTTGGTTAGTACTTATAACACTGTTTGTACATCTTTACTGTTTATATACAGGTTTTTTTGGAAATAAGCCTTTTTCAAAATTTAATAAAATATTTTCACATATAACTGTAGGTTTTGTTCATCTTCAATTAGTTGTAGGTCTTTATCTATCTTATACAAGTGAAAAAATAAATATGTTTTTAGAAAATGTACAAGATTCAATGTCTGTTTATGAATTAAGATTCTTTGCAGTTGAACATACTAGTATTATGTTACTTGCTATTATTCTTATTACTATAGGATCATTTAAATCAAAAAGAATAGATGATGAAAGAAAAAAATACAAAACACAAATCATATATTTTACAATTGGTTTAGTTTTAATACTAGTTTCAATTCCTTGGAATTTAAGTCCCTTATTTAGATTTTAAATTACAAGAATAAAAATGAATGTTTAAATTAATAGTTTTAGGAATAATATCAGGAGCTTTTTTTAGTACTACATTTGTATTAAATGAGTTAATGAGTGTTCAAAATGGTCATTGGCTATATTCAGCAACACTTAGATA
>CAJQLJ010000103.1 GCA_905479135.1 uncultured Campylobacterales bacterium
ATAAGAATTTTAAAGAAATAAAAACCTTAAAAAGTACCTGAAATAGGGAAAATGTAACAAAAAAACGCAGCGCTATACTCAAGCTATACAAGCGCTAAATTCAGGCTATAAATCTCATGTAGAATTTCATCAAGCGAAAAACACAAACTCTTTTAAGAAATGTTTTTTCATAAATTAAACAAATAAAAGGAAATAAGATGTCATATACTAAACCTCAATATAAAGAACAATTTGAAAACTTCATAGGTGGAGAATGGGTTGCCCCTTTAAGTGGAGAATACTTTGATAATATATCACCAGTTGATGGAGAGATTCTTACTAGAATTCCAAGATCAAACGAAGCAGATGTAGATGCAGCAGTAGCTGCTGGTATGATTGCATTTGAATCTTTTAAGCACTCATCTGTAATAGAAAGATCTACTATGTTAAATAAAATTGCTGATGCAATTGAAGCAAATTTAGAAAATTTAGCAATTGCTGAAACTTTAGATAATGGAAAAGCAGTTAGAGAAACACTAGCAGCTGATGTTCCTTTAGTTATTGATCATTTTAGATATTTTGCTTCAGTAATTCGTGGTGAGTCTGGTGATGTTTCAGATTTAGATGAAAATACAATTTCTCAAGAAGTTTATGAACCTTTAGGTGTTGTTGCACAAATTATTCCATGGAACTTTCCATTATTAATGGCAGCGTGGAAAATCGCACCTGCATTAGCTGCTGGAAATGCTGTAGTATTAAAACCAGCATCTGCAACGCCTATGTCAATTTTAATGCTAATGGAAACAATTCAAGATATATTACCAAAAGGATTAGTAAATATTATTAATGGAGCTGGTGGAAAAATAGGTAAGCATTTATCAACACATCCAGATATTAAAAAAGTTGGGTTTACAGGTGAGACTACAACTGGACAGTTAATTATGCAGTATGCAACTGAAAATATTATTCCTTCTACACTAGAGCTTGGTGGTAAGTCTCCAAATATCTTTATGGAATCAATTATGGATAAAGATGATGAGTTCTTTGATAAAGCAATTGAAGGGTTAGTGTTATTTGCATTTAACTCTGGTGAAGTTTGTACTTGTCCATCAAGAGCATTAATTCAAGAATCAATTTATGAGCCATTTATGAAAAGATGTTTAGAACGAATAGAAGCTATTTCTATGGAAAATCCATTAGATCCTACAACTAAAATGGGTGCACAGTGTTCAGTTTCTCAAAAAGAGAAAATTCTTTCTTATATCAAAATTGGTAAAGAAGAGGGTGCTGAGTGTTTAATTGGTGGTGAAGCGTATGACAATGAAACATATCCAAATGGAAACTATATCAAACCAACTGTATTTAAAGGTCATAATAAAATGAGAATATTCCAAGAAGAAATTTTTGGACCAGTTTTAGCTGTTACAACTTTTAAAACAGAAGAAGAAGCACTTGAAATTGCAAACGATACTATTTATGGACTAGGTTCAGGTGTATGGTCAAGAGATGCACACCAATTACATAAGTTTTCAAGAGGAATTGAAGCTGGTAGAGTTTGGGTAAACTGTTATCATATGTACCCATCACATGCATCATTTGGTGGATATAAAAAATCAGGAATTGGTAGAGAAACTCATATGATGATGTTAAACTCTTATAGACATACAAAAAATATTTTAACTTCATATTCAAAAGATGCATTAGGTTTCTTTTAAACCATAAGTTTAAGAGAAACAAATAAAGGATTTATTATGAGTATCCAAAGAGTTGCTATTACTCCTGCTGCTGCTAAAATAGTTGAAAGATTAAAAGAAGAAAATGGAGATTTAGTATTTAATCAAAGTGGTGGTTGCTGTGATGGAACCGCTCCTATGTGCTATGCTAAAAGTGATTTTTATGTTCCTTCTAGAAATGTAAAACTAGGTGAGTTATGTGGAGTAGAATTTTTTATTGATAAAGACCAGTTCGAGTATTTTAGACATTCTCACATCACTGTTGATGTAAAAGAAGAAAAAGGTGCTTTTGGTAATTCGTTTTCATTAGAAATTGATTTAGGCTATCAGTTTATTACAGTGTCTAGGATATTTACAGATGAAGAGTATGCCCAACTGTCTGAAGAAGAAAAGAAATAGAATTAATTCTATTTCTTTTTTATTTTTATTTTTTATTTTTCTTCGTTTGTAACTAAAGCTAGATTCGTTAAATTATACTTTTGAAGTAAATCTAGTACTTTTATAACTCTTTGATATTCTACTTTTTTATCAATTCTTACTATTACAGACTTATCTTTATTTTCAATAACTTTTAAATTATCTTCCAAAGATTCAAAAGATACTTCAATACCTTTGATTGCAAGTTTTGAAGAACTAAGCTCTATAAATATTTGATCTTTGTCTATTTTCATTTCCTTTGCACTTGAGCTTGGTAAATCTAAAATAAGAGCAAGTTCATCTTTTTTAAAAACTGAACTTACAATAAAAAATATTAGTAAAATAAATACAACATCAATAATAGGAGTTAAATCTAATCCTAAGGATTCTCTTCTTTTCATGCTAGTTTAAGCCAACTATTTCTTTTTTTGCTTTAAGTTCAATTATATCAAGCATTGAAATAAAATGATTATAAGCAATTTGATGAGGAATAGCTACAATAAGACCTGCAATAGTTGTAATAAGGGCAATAGCAATACCATTTGAAAAGATTGTAGGATCTCCTAAACCTTTAGCTGTTATGGCTTCAAAAGATTTGTATACACCAATTACAGTACCTAATAATCCTAATAAAGGAGCAATAGTTGCAATATTTTTTATATATGTAAGTCCTGCTTCTAGTTTTTTTACTTCATACTCAATTTGAGATGTAATACTTGATTTTGATTCTAAATCTATTTTGTTTTTAATTCTTTTTATCATTGTATCTCGTCTTGGAAGTGTAAAAAATTTCCAAAAAATAATTGTAAAACCAATTGTATTTAAAAAAATTAGAATATATACAAGTATCCCGCCTTTATCAATGTAGTCCATTAGTGTCATATATACCTCATAAGTTTTTTTATTATTGTACAAAATTTTTGTTAATAGATGGTAGAATTTCTTCTATGAAATATACAAACTCAAAAGTTGAAGAAATAAAATTTAATAATAAAAAGTTTTTTGTAAAAAGAGATGATCTCTTAGATAAAGACTTCTCAGGAAATAAAGCAAGAAAATTTTATTATTTTTTAAAAAACGATTTTCAAAATATCACAAAAATAATATCTCATGGTTCTTCACAATCAAATGCAATGTATTCTTTATCAGTTCTTTGTAAAATCAGAAACTGGGATTTTGATTATTATGTTGATCACATAGCTGGATATTTAAAAGCTAATCCTATTGGAAACTATAAAGAAGCTATAGAAAATGGTATGAATATAATTGAAAAAAAATTGGATGATGAAGTTAGCAAAGATTTAGATAAAAGCATACATGATAATACTCTTTTTATACCTGAAGGCGGTGCATTAGAAGAAGCATCATTTGGTATAAAAATATTAGCAAATGAAATAATAACATGGGCAGAAGAAAACAATACTACAGATTTAAAAGTCTTTTTACCCTCAGGAACTGGTACAACTGCACTTTATTTACAAAAATATTTACCCTTTGAAGTAATAACATGTGCTTGTGTAGGAGATGAAGAGTATTTAAAAAAACAATTTTTAGAACTTGAAAAAGATAATCATCCAAAAATTCTAGCATTAGATAAAAAATATCATTTTGGAAAGCTTTATAAAGAATTTTATGAAATACATAATGAATTGAAAAGACAAACAAATATTGAATTTGATTTACTTTATGATTCAAAAGGATGGTTATGTGTTAGTAAGCATTTATGTGATTGTAAAAGTGATATTTTATATATACATCAAGGTGGAATACTAGGTAATATTTCGATGTTACAAAGATATCAAAATAAGTATAATTAAATTCATACTCTTTTATTTAACTTTAGATATAATCACATATTATGAAAAAAAAGAATATAATATTAATAGGTTTTATGGGTGTTGGTAAAGGTACAATTGCAAGAGGATTAGTAAAAAATTCCTCAATGTTTGCAATAGATACAGATGATTTAATTGAAAGTATGGAAAACCGAAAAATAAAAAAAATTTTCGAACTTGAAGGTGAAGCATACTTTAGAAATTTAGAAAAAAAGACTGCTCTTTGGCTGGAAGATAGTATTAATGATACTATTATTTCAACAGGTGGTGGTTTTTATAAGCAAGAAAATATAAAAAATATAGGAAAAGTAGTTTATTTAAAGTCGTCTTTTCAAGGTATATTAGACAGAATAAATGAATCTCCAAATGCAGATAAGAAATTAAAAAAAAGACCATTACTTAATAATCTAAATGAAGCTGTTAAGCTTTATGATTCAAGAGTAAGTGATTATGAAAAGGTATCAGATATTATTATTGATGTCGAAAAAAAACCTTTAGAAGAAATTGTTAAAGAGATATTAGGACAAATTTAAATGAAAATTATAAATACTAACGATTCAAATTTTAAAGAAGAATTTGATGGAATATTAGCACGTGCAAAAAGTGATATAAAAGGTGTTTCATCTATAGTTATGAATATTATTGATGAAATTATTGAAGATGGAAATACAGCTGTTAAAAAACATATTGAAAAGTTTGATAAGTGGGAAGTTAAAGAAGATAGTGATTTAATGATTTCATGTGATGATATGCAAAAAGCTTATGAAAATATAGATGAAAAGCTAAGAGCATCTTTACATACAGCTTATGACAGAATTAAAATGTACCATGAAAAACAACTTCCAAAGTCTTGGATTGATTTTGAGAAAAATGGAACTATTTTAGGACAAAAAGTATCTGCTGTAGATCGTGCAGGTTTATATATTCCTGGTGGAAAAGCTGCATATCCAAGTTCACTTTTAATGAATGCGATTCCAGCAATTGTTGCAGGGGTTGAAGAAATTGTTGTATGTACTCCAACGCCTGATAATGAAGTAAATGAATTATTACTTGCAGCTTGTCATTTATGTGGGATTAAAAAAGCTTATAAAGTAGGTGGAGCTTCAGCAATTGCAGCTATGGCTTATGGAACAAAGACTATTCCAAAAGTTGATGTAATCACAGGTCCAGGTAATATATTTGTAGCAACTGCTAAAAAGCTAGTATTTGGTGAAGTAAATATTGATATGATTGCAGGTCCATCTGAAATTGGAATTTTAGCTGATAGTACTGCTAAACCAAAATATTTAGCAATAGATCTATTATCTCAAGCTGAACATGATGAAATGGCTTCTTCAATTTTAATAACTACAGATGCTAGTATTGCTAAGCAAACTAGTGATGAGGTAGAAAAATATCTTGGAACTTTAGAACGTGAAACGATTGCTAGAACTTCTATTGAAAATAGAGGTGTTATTATAGTAACTTCTACTATGGAAGAAGCACTAAAACTTATGAATGAGATTGCTCCAGAACACTTAGAAGTAATGACAGCTAATGCATTTGAATTATTACCGTATATTAAACATGCTGGTGCTATTTTCTTAGGTGAAAATACTCCTGAACCAATTGGTGATTATATAGCAGGTCCAAACCATACACTTCCAACAGGAAGTACTGCTAAATTTTATAGTCCATTAAATGTAGAAAACTTTATGAAGAAAAGTTCAATCATAAACTTTTCAAAAAGTGCAATTGATGAATTAGGTGAAGCTTGTGCTTTACTTGCAGATACAGAAGGCTTAACAGCACATGCTGAGTCTGTAAGAGTTAGACTAGAAAATAAATAGTTTTATAGAAAAATAAAAAAAGAAATTAAAGGAAAAGAAATGTCAGTTTTTAATGATTGGTTAAGTGAAGATGAAGATGATATATTTATGGGAAGTCCTAAGTCAAAATTTTTTGATGTAAGTAGAGAGGCTTCTTCTGATTTAGTTGAAGATGAATGGGATAAAGTTATTGAAAAGTTAGCAGTATTAGAAATGATGCTTTCAGAAGGAAAAGGTGAAGATTTTGATATCAATGATGTTATCAAACAATACACTTTAGAAAATATGGATGAAGTTAATGCAGTAAAAAAAGGACTTTATGTTGAATTTACTGGTGAGATTATTTGTAGATTAGATTCATAAGGTAAAAAGTGGAAGAGTTAGAAACTGTAAAAAATCAAATAAAAGATTTCGTTAAAGAATGTAATGATGAAAAAAGTTTAAAACTTTTAGAAAACTTAGCAACTGGAAAGATGTTAAGATCAAAATTAATTTTAAAAATTGCTGGTGTAAATACTGAAAGTATAAAACTATGTGCAGTTGTTGAAATGATACATGCTGCATCGCTTTTACATGATGATGTTATTGATGAAGCAGATACTAGAAGAGGAAAACCTTCTGTTAACGCTTTATACGATAATAAAACATCTATTATGTTTGGAGATATTTTATATTCAAAAGCATTTACGCAGCTTACTTTAATGGACAAAAAAATTGCATATACAGTTTCAAATGCAGTAACACTTTTAAGTATTGGTGAGATGTTAGATGTAGATTTAACTAATACATTTAATACTTCATATGAAAAATATAATGATATGATTTATAAAAAAACTGCTTCATTAATTGAAGCAGCAGCAAAAGCAGCAGCAATTCTAGCTGGTTTAGATGAAGAAAAATATGCACTTTATGGTAAAAATCTTGGTCTTGCTTTTCAAATGGTAGATGATATTTTAGATATTACATCTGATAGCAATACTTTAGGAAAACCAGCAATGTTGGATTTTGTTGAAGGAAAAGTTACAATTCCTTACCTTTTACTGCATGACAGATTAGCAGATAAATCAAAACTTGAAGAGTTATATAAAAAAGAATTAACTATTGAACAATCTTCTTGGATAAAAGAACAAATGAATAAAACAAATGCATTAGAAGATTCAATCAAAATGGCTAAAGATATTGGAAACGAAGCAATAAAAGCTGTAAAAGATGAAGAAAATAGTGAAACTTTAGTATTTATAATGAAAGCAATGATTGAAAGAGAGTTTTAAATGAGCTATTTAATAATTAGTTTTTCTCATAAAAATACAGATATTGAAATGAGAGAAAAATTAGCTTTTGGATCTGATGACGATAAAGATAGATTTATAAGATCACTATTATCAAATGATATTACGAAAGAAGCAATTTTATTGTCTACTTGTAATAGAGTTGAAATTATTACAAGATCTATTAATGTTAAAAATGGAACAAAACTAATTTTAGAAGAATTATCTAAGTATTCAGGTGTTAGTTCTGATATTTTATACAAAAGAGCTGATATATATGATAATGACAGTGCAGTTCATCATATATTTTCAGTAGCTTCTGCACTTGATTCTCTTGTAATTGGGGAAACACAAATAGTAGGACAATTAAAAGATGCTTTTAGATTTTCACAATCAAAAGGTCATTGTTCTGTAAAGACTACTAGGTTGATGCATTTTGCTTTTAAGTGTGCAGCAACAGTAAGAAATGCAACATCTTTAGGAACTGGTTCTGTGTCTGTTGCTTCAACAGCAGTTGCAAAAGCTAAAAATATTATAAAAGATGCTTCTGATGTAAAAGCTTTAGTAATTGGAGCTGGTGAGATGAGTGAATTAACAATAAAACATTTATTATCTTCAGGTTTTAATGTAACTCTAACAAGCAGAAATATAAAAAAAGCACAGAACTTAGCTAAGACTTTTGAACAAAATATAAATGTAGCACCATATGAAAACTTGACTTCATTATTAGGAGAAGTTTCTGTAATGGTAACAGCAACATCAGCACCTTATCCTATAATTACAGAAGATAATACTCCTGATGCATCATTTAATAGATACTGGTTTGATATAGCAGTTCCTAGAGATATTGATGAAATAGATAGATCAGGTTTATATATTTATTCAGTAGATGATTTACAAGATATTGTTAATGAAAATATGAGTTTGAGAGCTGAACAAGCTAAAACTGCATATGGAATTGTTAGTAAAATGTCTTTGGAGTTTTATGATTGGTTGAAATCTTTAGATATTGAGCCTGTTGTAAAAACACTTTATACAAAAGCAGATTCTGTAATTGATAAAAAATTAGAACAAGCAATTAAAAAAGGTTTTATAAAACATGAAGATGAAGAAAACATTAGAAAACTTTGTCAAACAGTTATAACCGAATACTTACATGTTCCTTCAAAAAAACTAAAGAATATTTCAAAAAATATGGAATGTGATATTGTTGTAGAAACAATTCAAAATATGTTTACATCTAATATTGATGAAGAAATTGAACAATATAAATGTGATCATTTATCAAAAAATTAAAATAGGAAAATAATTAATGAAATTTACTAATATGTTTATGCCAACTACTAAAGAAACACCAAGTGATGCTACTTTAGCATCTCATCAGTTTTTAGTAAGAGGTGGATTTATCTCTCAAAGTGGAGCTGGTCTTTATGACTTTATGCCTTTAGGAAAAATTGTATTAGACAAAATTAGAGCTATTGTAAAAGAAGAAATGGATGAAGCAGGAGCAAATGAAATGTTATGTTCTTTTGTAACTCCTAAATCACTTTGGGATGAATCTGGAAGATCATCAACAATGGGCAATGAATTATTACGTTTCAAAGATAGAAAAGCAGCCGAATACGTATTATCTCCAACGAATGAGGAATCAATTGTAAATATGGTTAGAAACCGTATTACTTCTTATAAAAATTTACCAGTAAATCTTTATCATATTAATCTAAAATTTAGAGATGAAGCTAGACCAAGATTTGGTTTAATGAGAGGAAGAGAATTTTTAATGAAAGATGCTTACTCTTTTCATGCTTCGCAAGAAGATTTAGTTAGAGAATTTAATCTTATGGAAGAAACTTATAAGAAAATCTACAATAGATTAGGATTAGAATTTAGAGTTGTAGAAGCAGATTCAGGAGCAATTGGTGGAAGTGGTTCTAAAGAATTCCATGTATTAGCAAATAGTGGGGAAGATACTATTGTTATTTGTCCAGATTGTGAATATGGTGCAAATATAGAAGCAGCTGTTAGAAAGAAAAGACATTTCGATGCTTGGTTTGAAAATACTGATGCTCCAACTTCAATGGAAAAAATTCTAACTAAAGATTTAAAAACAATAGAAGATGTTTCAAACTTTTTGAGTGTTTCAAAAGCTCAAAATATTAAAGCTGTTATGAAAAAAGCAATTTTTGAAGAATCTTCAGAAGCTATTGTTTTTTTCGTAAGAGGTGATGACGAACTAGAAGAAACAAAAGCTTGTAACGCAGTTAATGCATTAGAGTTAGCAGATATTAGTGAAGATGAATTAAAAGATCTTGGCTTAACTCCAGGATATTGTGGACCATTTAATTTACCTACTGGTATAAAATTTATAATTGATAATGAACTAAAAAATGAAGTAGGATTAGCTTGTGGAGCTAATGAAGAACATTACCATTTTGTTAACACAGATTTATCTTTAATAAAAGATGCTATATACAAAGATTTAACAATAGTTCAAGAAGGTGATACTTGTACTTGTTGTGGTGGAAAACTTCAATATACAAAAGGAATTGAAGCTGGTCATATCTTTCAATTAGGTACAAAATACTCTAGTGCTATGAATGCAAACTTTTTAGATGAAAATGGAAAGTCACAAGCATTTATAATGGGATGTTATGGTATTGGAGTATCAAGATTAGTTGCAGCTGTAATTGAACAAAATCATGATGAAAAAGGTTGTATTTGGACTAAATCAACTGCACCTTTTATGGTAGATGTTATTGTATCAAATGGAAAAAAAGAAGATGAATTAAACGCAGGTTTAAAAATCTATGAAGAACTTAGAAAAAATGGTATTTCAACTATTCTTGATGATAGAGTAAAAGAGAGATTTGGTTTTAAAATGGGTGATTTTGAACTAATTGGATTCCCTTATGCTGTTGTTGTAGGAAAAAAATTACAAGATGGATTAGTTGAAATTGTTGATAGAAGAAATACTTCTCTTAAAATTGAAGTAGCTATTGATAAAGTTCTTGAAAAATTACAAGAATTAATATAAAAAAAGATAAATCAAAATGAATGAATTATTTAACGAAGAAAAAATTCAAAGTGTAATAGAGATAATAATACCTTATATTGTAAATATAGGTATTGCTATTGCTATATTTATTATAGGAAAGTGGTTAGTACGAAAAATCACAAATGTAATTGTATCTATTCTTAAAAAAGTAAAAGGTATTGATAAAACACTTGTTAAATTTTTAGAAAATATAATTTATTATGTTTTGATGATTGTGGTAATTTTAACAGCACTTTCAAAATTAGGTATTGAAACAACATCTTTCCTTGCTATTTTAGGTGCTGCTGGTTTAGCAATTGGTTTAGCTTTAAAAGATTCACTTGGAAATTTTGCTTCTGGTATTATGTTGATTATGTTTAAACCTTTTAAAGTAGGAGATTTTGTTACTGTTGCAGGAGTTTCTGGCACTGTAAATGAAATATCAATATTTTCTTCAATATTAACAACAGGAGATAATCAAAAAATGATTGTTCCAAATGGTTCTATTGTTGCAGGTACAATTATAAATGTAAATGCAAATCCTGTAAGAAGAGTAGATTTAAGTGTTGGTATTGGATATGACGATGATATTAAAAAAGCAAAAGATGTACTAACAAATATTTTAGAATCTAATGATAAAATTATTCAAGAAAAAGGTCTTACAGTTGCAGTTTCTGAATTAGCTGATTCATCTGTAAACTTTGTAGTTCGTGCTTGGGTTAATACTCCTGATTATTGGACTGTAAAATTTGCTTTAACAGAAGAAGTTAAAACAAGATTTGACAAAGAAGGTATTTCAATTCCTTATCCTCAACAAGATGTCCATTTACACAATCAAGCCTAATATTCCCAAGATATTAGAACAGATACTAATTAGCTTACAAGAAATAGGTGCTAGACCTATTTTAGTAGGTGGATGTGTAAGAGATGCACTGCTTAAAATTTCTTGTAAAGATTATGATATTGAAATCTTTGAGATAAATTCACTAGATACAATTGAAAAAACTTTAAAAAAATATGGTTCGATAAAACTAGTAGGTAAATCTTTTGGTGTATTAACTTTAAAAGTTAATGGCTATGATTTTGACTTTGCACTAGCACGAACAGAAAAAAAGATTGGACTTGGTCATCAAGATTTTCAAGTTACAACAAATTCTAATCTAAGCTACAAAGAAGCTGCTTTAAGACGTGATTTTACAATTAACTCAATAGGCTATGATTTTTTTAAAAAAGAATTCCTTGACCCCTTTAATGGAATAAAAGACTTAGAAAATAAAACTCTTAGACATATAAGTGATATCACTTTTATTGAAGATCCTTTAAGAGTATATCGTGCAGTTCAATTTGCCTCAAGATTTGAATTTACTATTGATAATAAAACAAAAGATCTTTGTAAGAAAATGGTTGAAAATAACGATTTAGCATATTTAGCAAAAGAAAGAATATACGAAGAATTTAAAAAACTTTTTTTAAAATCTTCTAAACCTTCTATTGCTTTTGAACTTTTAAAAGAGTTAGATGTTTTGAAGTATTTCCCCGAATTAAAAGCTTTGATAAATTGCCCTCAAGAAAAAGAGTATCACCCTGAAGGTGATGTTTGGGTACATACTATGATGACAATTGATGAAATGGCAAAGATTATTAAAAAAGAAAATATTCAAGATGAATATAGAATTCTTTATCTTTTTTATGCAATTTTATGCCATGACTTAGGCAAAGCATTTTGTACTAAAGTTATAAATGGAAAAATTACATCATATAAACACGAAATCTTAGGTATTGAACCCACAATTTCATTTTTAAAAAAACTTACAAATGAGAATAAGTTCATAGAAAAAATTATACCACTTGTAAAAAATCATCTAGCACCATTTCAATTATATAAAGATAGTTCATCTTTAAAAGCTGTAAAAAGATTATCATTAAAGTGTAATATTGAAGATTTGTGTTTGGTTTGCTTAGCAGATTGTAAAGGTAGAACAATTCCAAATAAAGATATATGTGACAAGGCAGTTTCTTGGGTTTTAGAAAAAGCAAGAGAATTAAATATTTCTCAAAAGCCTCTTATTTCATTAGTTCAAGGTAGAGATTTGATTTTATTAGGAATAAAACCAAGCGTTATATTTAAAGAAATATTAGATTTTGCACTTGATTTACAAATAGAAGACAATATAAAAAAAGAAGAAATTTTATTTAGAATTAAAGAAAAATATCTTTAATTCTAAAATAAAAGCTATGGTTTAAATATAAAATTTGGACTTCCGTTTACTGAATGAAAAATAGTTATATTATATTTTTTTGAATAATATCTTAAAAGCAGTTTTTGTAAAGTTGCTTGAATAGATGGAGTAAACCATGCGTTATTGGAAATAGCTATCATATATTTAACTCCATTTAAATTCTGATATATTTTTTCATTTGTTGCTTCATAACATATAGCACTTCTAAATTTTTGATTATTAATAATAAAATCTGTTGGTACTTTTGCTTTTGAATAATCTTCAGCTCCTTCATAAAAAACATCGTTTATCAAATCAACAAAAAATTTAGGCAGTGGTATTTCTTCTCCAAAAGGAACAAGTACAACTTTTTTTGCAATTTGTACATTTCCTTTTGAAATGAAATAACTTACATTATAAAATTGATTTTTTTCTAAGTATAAAGAACCAGCAATAATATCTATTTCATAAGATTTATTTTTTAAACTTGTTAATACTTTTTCATTCTTATTTAAGACTAAAGGAAACATAGTTTCAGGTAAAACAATTAAATCCTTTTTGTTATGTATTGCATTGTCTATGTATTCAAAATTGTTTTTTAATACCATTTCTTTATAGGTTTTTTCCCACTTGAGATTTTGACTTAAATTAAGTTGAGGCATTGAGATTTTTATATTTGGATTATCAATATATGTTTTATTTTCAAAAGAAAAAGCAAGAAATAGTGGAATAATTGAAAGTAACTTCGTTTTTTTTAATTTTGCTATCATAAGTAATGAAACTAAAATTAATAAGAAATCTTCTTTTGAAGTACCTAAGTAAGAATCAATAAAAAGCAATTCAAATTTCATCCAATCAAAGCCAAATGGTCCTAAAAAAGTAAATGCAAATATTGCTATTAATCTAAAATAAATTTTATCATATAAGGTAAAAAGTAAAAAAATAAAGCCATAAAGAACACCAATAGCTAATAATAAAACAGGCGCTAAATATATTAAATCATAATACTTTAAACTAATTATCATCCAATAAAACCATAAAACTCCACTTAGAAAACCTGCAATAAACATGGCTTTTCTAGGAATCGTAAGTAAAAAATAAATACCTAAAAGTCCGAATATTGTGTTCATAAGTCTATATTCAATATTAAAATAACTTAAGTATATAAAAGCACTTAATAAAATCGCTGTAATCAAGCCCTTTATTATGAAATTTTTGTTAGAATTATCGCGTTTTACTAAAAACAAAATAAACTACTTATAAAAAGGAAATTTAATGGATAGTTCAAGTACTGATTTATTAAGCTCATTGTTACCTCTTGTTGCATTATTTGCAATATTTTACTTCTTAATTATTAGACCACAACAAAAACAAGCGAAAGCTCACAAAGAGATGATTGCTAATTTGAAAAAAGGTGATAAAATTGTAACAAATGGAGGCTTAATTGTAGAGATTACTGCCGTATCTGACGAAAGTCTTGCTGTTAAAAATAGTGATGGCTCAGAAATGAAACTTGTTAAAGAATTTGTTTCAAAACTTTTAGAAGACTAAATTTCATTATTAAAACATGTAAGATATTTACATGTTTTATACTTCAAATACAAAACCCTTACTAAGGACCAAGATTGAAAATCTTTAATTATAGACTTGTTATATTTGCTTTAAGTATAATCTTTGGTGTTGTTTTTGCAATTCCATCACTTATGCAAACTGACAGTGGAAAAAAAATATCTCTAGGACTTGATTTACAAGGTGGACTTCACATGAGACTTGGTGTGAATACTCACGAAGCAGTTACATCAAAAATCAAAACAATTGCTACTACAATAAAATATTATGCTGATGATGAAGATCTGCTTATTGATGGTTTATCTATAGATGGTGACAGCGTTCTCTTTACTGTTTTAGACAAAGACGAGATTCCTAAAATGGATGAAATGTTAAAACAAATCAAAGGTTTAGATATTTCAAGAAATGAATTATCTTATACTTTAATTTTAACACAAGAAGATGTTGAAAAAACTAAAGATTTAGCTGTTTCTCAAGCTGTTGAAACTATTAGAAATAGACTTGACCAATTTGGACTAGCGGAGCCTAGTGTTGTAAGACAAGGTGAAACAGCAATTGTTGTAGAGTTACCTGGTATTAAAACTCAAGCTGAAGAAAAAGCTGCTAGAGAACTTATTTCAAAACCAGCAAAATTAGAGCTAATGGCTGTTGATGAAGAAAGAGCAGATCAAGTATATACACTATCAAGATCACAAGCTGCTGAGTATGGTGATGTAATTTTAGAAGATACTAATAATCCAAATATCAAATATCTTGTTAAAGAAATTCCTATTTTAAATGGTTCTCAAGTTGTAGATGCACAAGTTGCATTTGATCAGGGTAATCAAGCGATTATTAATTTTACACTAAATTCAACTGGTGCTCGAATTTTTGGAGACTTTACTGGTAAAAGTATAGGTAAAAGATTAGCAGTTGTTTTAGATGGGAAAGTTTACTCAGCTCCAAATATTAGAGAAAGAATTGGTGGTGGTTCAGGACAAATTTCTGGAGGTTTTACAACTTCAGAAGCTGGAACCGTTGCTATTGCCTTAAGATCAGGAGCACTTCCTGCAAGTGTTAATTTACTTGAGAAAAGATCAGTTGGGCCATCTTTAGGTGCTGATTCGATTAAAGCTTCAACAATTGCTTTAATTTCAGGTTTTTTAATTGTATTTGTATTTATGGTAGTTTATTATAGACGTGCTGGAATTATTGCTAATATTGCATTAATTACAAATATTTTCATAATTATTTCTGTTATGGCAATGTTTGGAGCTACACTTACTTTACCTGGTATGGCAGGAATTGTATTAACAGTTGGTATGGCTGTTGATGCTAATGTTATTATTAGTGAAAGAGTTAGAGAATTACTTAAAGCTGGAGTATCTGTACAAAAATCAATTGAAGATGGATATTCAAATGCTATGAGAGCAATTTTAGATGCAAATATTACAACTTTATTAGTTGCAGTTATTTTGTATGCATATGGAACTGGAGCTATTAAAGGTTTCGCAATTACTATTTCAATTGGTATTTTAGCTTCAATGTTAACTGCTATCTTAGGTACTCATGGTATTTATGAAGCACTGGGTTCTAAAATAGCAAAAGATAAAGACTTAAAAAAATGGTTTGGAGTTAGCTAATGGAAATTTTTAAATCAGGAAAAATTTACAATTTTATGGGAAAAAGGTTACCTTTTTTAGGTATCTCTTTTTTACTAGTAACTGCTTCAATTGTTTTACTATTAACAAAAGGTCTAAACTTCGGTATTGATTTTGCAGGTGGAACTATTGTTCAAGTTAAATACGAACAAAAAGCTCCTATTGATAAGATTAGGGATACATTAAAAAGTACTAATTATTCAAATGCATCTATTTCAGAGTTTGGAAGTCCTGAAGAAATTGTAATTAGAGTTAAAGGTTCATCTTCTAATATTGCTAATGACATTGGTGATGAAATGAATGTTTTATTGAAAACTACAGGTGAGTTTGAGATAAGAAGAGTTGATATCGTTGGACCTAAAGTTGGTGGAGAGTTAAGAGAAAAAGGTCTTATGGCCTTAACTTTATCTATGATTGTAATTTTAGCTTATGTATCATACAGATTTGAATGGAGATTTGCTATTGCATCTATTCTTGCTTTAGCACATGATATTGTAATTGCATTAGGTGCGATTAGTTTATTTAGTATTGAAGTAAACCTAGATATTTTAGCAGCGATTCTAACAATTTTAGGATACTCCTTAAATGATACAATTATTGTATTTGATAGAATTAGAGAGGGTGTGCAAACATCAAAAGAATCAATTTTAGACAAAGTTGTTAATGAGTCTGTTAGTAGAACTTTATCAAGAACAACACTTACATCATTAACTACATTCTTTGTTGTAGTAACTTTATATGTGTTTGGTGGAGAAATTATTAATGGATTTGCATTTACAATGCTTGTAGGTGTTATTGTAGGTACTTATTCATCTATTTTTATAGCAGCATCATTTTTAGTACAACTAAAATTCTCAATTTCTAATTTTAGAGCTAAAGAAGCTGATAAATTAAAAAGACAAAAAGAGAAAGATAAACTAAGAGCTATGTACGAACAAGGTACTATGTAATTAGAAAACAAAAGAAGAGTTTTTCTCTTCTTTTAAATAAGTTTTTATAACTTCACTCACAAAAATCATCTTACAACTACTAAATCCAATTCTTTTATGAAGCCCAAGGTAATGATTGCAAAAGCAATTTATTATCAAAATTTAGCTATTATCTTCTTAAATTTAAAAGTAAAACTATAAAAGGATTCAAATGGATTGGGGTAAAGTAACTTACATATTTTTTTCACTAATGTCATTAACAACAACAGCAGGATTTCTATACGAACAAAATGAGATTGCATTATTTATTGCAGCTGGTGTGAATGTAATATCAACGATATTAAAATTAGGTGTTAAAAATTTACTAGCAGCAGAGTTATTAGCAAGTTCGTTAGTAGCTGATTTACATTTAATTCCTGCCTTTATGGTTTTAACTTTCATGAATGATATATCTTTAGCAATTTCTTTAGCTATTGGTGCAGTTGTAGCAAATATTTTCTCAATAGCATTAGCATTAATTGAAAGTGCAAAAAGTCAAGATAAGGAAGAGTTTTAATGGAATATAAGGCAAAAGCAATTGAAGATAAATGGCAAAGATTCTGGACTTTAAATAAGTCATTCGAGCCAAGTGATGATCAAAGTAAAGAAAAAAAATATATCCTGAGTATGTTTCCATATCCAAGTGGACGAATTCACATGGGACATGTTAGAAATTATTGTTTGGGTGATGCTTTTGCTAGACATTTTAGAAAATCAGATTTCAATGTTTTACATCCTATTGGTTGGGATAGTTTTGGAATGCCTGCTGAAAATGCAGCTATAAAGCACAAATCACATCCAAAAAAATGGACTTATGAAAATATTGATTATATGAGAGATGAATTAAGAGGTTTAGGATTATCTTTTTCACAAACTAGAGAGTTCGCTACTTCAGATGAACTATACACAAAATGGGAACAAGAATTCATCATTAAAATGTACGAAGAAAACTTATTGTACAGAAAATCAACTACTGTAAACTGGTGTGAACCTTGTCATACGGTTTTAGCAAATGAGCAAGTTGAAGATGGTTGTTGTTGGAGATGTGATACTCCTGTTGAACAAAAAGATATGCCTGGATACTATATTGGTATTACAAAATACGCACAAGAGCTTTTAGATGATTTAGATGGTCTAAAAGAAACATGGCCTTCTCAAGTTTTAACTATGCAAGAAAATTGGATTGGAAGAAGTGAAGGTTTAGAGTTTAACTTTGAATTGTCTGGAGATTCTAAAAATAAATTAAACAGAACATTCAATAATTACTTAGTATTTACAACAAGACCTGATACAATTTATGGGGTTTCATATTCTGCATTAGCTCCTGAACACCCAATAGTAAAATATATACTAGAGCATAAACTTTTACCACAGAAAAAACTAGATGCAATTAAAGATATGCAAAAAGTTAGTCAAAGAGATAGAGCTACTCAAAATAAAGAAGGAATTTCTTTAGAAATTGATGTAATGCATCCTTTAACAGGTGAAATGATTCCAGTATGGGTTGCTAATTTTGTTTTAGCTTCTTATGGTGGTGGTGCAGTTATGGCTGTTCCTGCTCATGATCAAAGAGACTTTGAATTTGCAAAACAATATGATTTACCAATAACTCAAGTTATTGTAGGCTCTGATGGATTAATTGAAAAACAAACAGAAGCATTTGTAAGTGAAGGTGAACTTATTAATTCAGAAAGTTTCACAGGTTTAAAAAATACTAAAGCTAAAAAAGCAATCATGTACCATTTTGAACAAAATTCTCTTGGTATTAAAAAAGTTAACTACAAACTTAGAGATTGGGGAATCTCAAGACAAAGGTATTGGGGTGCACCTATTCCTTTTGTGCATTGTGATGATTGTGGTTTAGTTCCTGAAAAAATAGAAAACTTACCTATTGCATTACCTGATGATGTAGAAATTACAGGAGAGGGTAATCCTTTAGATACTCATCCTACATGGAAACATTGTGCTTGTCCAAAATGTGGTAAGGAGGCTGTAAGAGAAACTGACACTTTAGATACATTTGTTCAGTCGTCTTGGTATTTCTTAAGATATGCAACTAATCCAGAAAAATGGGAAAAAGAAGGTATATCAAAAGCCGATAGTGATTATTGGATGGATGTTGATCAATATATTGGTGGAATTGAACATGCAATTTTACATCTTTTATATGCAAGATTTTTTACAAAAGCACTAAATTCTTTAGGTTATACAAATTCAAAAGAACCTTTTAAAAAACTACTTACACAAGGAATGGTTTTAAAAGATGGTTCTAAGATGTCGAAATCTAAAGGGAATGTTGTTGATCCTGATTTAATTATTGAAAAATATGGAGCTGATACTGCAAGATTATTTATGATGTTTGCAGCTCCTCCTACAAAAGAGTTAGAATGGAATGATTCAGCAGTTGATGGAGCTTATAGATTTATAAAAAAATTCTTTGAAAGAGCATCAAATGTTACAAGTGTTGGAGTTAAAGGCTTCAAAAATATTGATCACAAACTTTTGAGTAAAGATGAAAAGAATGCTAGAAGAAAAGTTTATGAAGCATTAGAAAAATCTAATGAAGTATTTAATAAAACATTTACATTTAATACATTAATAGCATCATCAATGGAAGCTTTAAATGCATTATCAACACAAAAAAATGAAGCTGTTTGGGCAGAAGGTTATTATATTTTATCAAATATCTTAGAACCTATAATTCCTCATGCTTCATGGGAAATATCAAATGCATTATTTAATCAAGAAAACTTTAATGAAACAATTGAAGTTAAAGATGAAGTATTTCAAATGGATTCAATTGTTTTAGCAGTTACAATAAATGGTAAAAAAAGATGTGAAATTGAAGTTGAACCAAATGCATCAAAAGAAGAGATATTAATAATTGCAAAAGAAAAGTCGTCAAAATGGATTGATAATAAAGAAATAATAAAAGAGATTGTTGTTCCAAATAAGCTAGTAAACTTAGTAATAAAAGGATAATTAAAGTATGAAAAGTATAAATAATGTAAAGAAAGTACTATTTGTACTTCTTACTTTAAGTCTTTGTTTTTTTACTATTAGTGGATGTGGATATAAACCAACAGTTTCTTATGCAAAAAAAGAGCTTAGTGGAAAAGTATTTATAAAGCTATTTATTGATTCAAAAGATCCAAGAAACTCTGTTTTAGTGAAAGATGCTATAAACCAATTATTAGTTCAGAAACTTGATTCTAAATTAGTTTATAATGAAATTTTAGCAGATACTATAATTAATATAAAAATTGGTTCAGCTAGCTTAACAACCTTACAATATGATTCTTCTGGTTATAATAATTTATATAGAGCAACAGTAAATATTAACGTTGCATATAACAATAAAAAAAAGAATATAAAAAGAAGTTTTACAGTTAGTGGTGAAAATGATTTTTCATTAGGAAGTAGTACAACTATTACAGATACAAAACGTTTTGATGCAATAAAAAATGCTTCAGATGATGCATTAAATGAAGTGTTATCAAAAATAGCAATAGCATCTTTAAAAAAATAATCAATGAAAGTTGATTTAAAAAAAGCTTCATTAGCTCAGTTTTTAGAGTTTAAAACTCTTTATTATGACAAGATTGATTTTACAATTGTAAAGTCTTCATGGGATATACTATCAAAAAAAATCTCTTTGCCTTTTGTTATCCATCTTGTAGGAACTAATGGAAAAGGTAGTACGGGAAGATTTCTTTCTCATTATTTAAATAAAAGTAAATACAAAATTTTACATTATAGCTCACCTCATATTATCAATTTCAATGAACGTATTTGGATTAACGGAGATAATATATCAAATGATTTATTAGAAAGTGCACATAAATTTTTACAAGAATTATATCCTCTTAATTTATTAGAAAAATTGACATACTTTGAATATGCAACATTATTATCATTGTATTTATCAAAAGATTGTGATTATTTAGTTCTTGAAGCAGGTCTTGGTGGAGAATTTGATGCAACTAATGTTGTAGAAAATGACTTGTCACTAATCACTACTATAGGTTTAGATCATCAAAGTTTTTTAGGAAATACTGTTGAAGAAATAGCAGAAACTAAAATGCGTTCAGTTGACAATAAAATGCTAATAGGTTATCAAGTTTATGAAAGTGTTTATAATACTGCAGTAAAAGTAAAAGAACAAATTTCAAAAGAAAGAAATAAAAATATATCAATACATAAAGTTCTAGATTTTGATAAATATGACTTGAATAGTAGATTTGCTAGTTATTTAAAAAGAAACTTACATTTAGTAATTGCGTGTTTAAATGAACTTAAAATTGAGATAGATATAAGTTTATTCGATGACGTTAAGCTTTTTGGACGATGTCAGAAAATAGCTAAAAATATCACAATAGATGTAGGACATAATCCTCTTGCTGCTAAGGTTTTAAAAGATGAATTTGTTAATAAAAAAATTACATTGATTTACAATTCATATAAAGATAAAGATTATGAAGAAGTTCTTAAAATACTTAAACCTATAATAAATAAAGTGATTATTATAGATATCGATGATACAAGAATTGTTTCAAAAAATAATTTATTGAAAACTATAAACAAATTAAATATAATAAATGAAGATATAATTGAAATCAAAGATAATGAAGAGTATTTAGTCTTCGGCTCTTTTTTAGTTGTTGAGAAATTTTTATATTTGATAGGGATTAATGAAAAACAAATTAACAATGACAAATCTAGAAAATAAACTTGAAAGTCTCTATTTAGAAAAAGAGAACATAGAAAATGAAATCAAGACTTTAGAAGAGCAAATTAATACAGAAAAAGAAGAAAAAAGAAAAGCACTTCAAACTACATTTACAAAAGAAGAAAAAATCAATATCTTTAAATCATTATTTATATCAAGGCAAGATATATATGCAAAAAAATGGTTAAGCAAAGATGGCAATAATCAAGGCTTTTATCCAGTTACAAGAACTTTTCAAGGTGACGATTATATTCCTTTAACAAATAAAGAAATTGAAAGCCATTTAAGAGGGATAACGCATCTTGCTACTTTTTGTATAGATTCAAATAATATGTCTAAATTCTTAGCATTTGAAATTCTTGATGAAGATAAATTTAAATTTCAAATAGCATTAAATAGTTTAAATATAAAAGCTTATTATGAACTAAATTCTTATAATTCATTAATTGTTTGGCTTTTTTTAGAAGATAAGATAGAAACTAAAATTGTTTATAATTTTGGAAAAACTCTTTTAAAAAAAGCTAATATTAGTGCTAAAATGTATCCGGATAATGAATATGCAAATAAAGCTAATTTAGGTTCGAGTATTGAATTACCTCTACATTTAAAGAGTAGAAATAAAAATAAAACAGTTTTTATTGATACAAGTACAAATAAAATATATGATGATCAATGGATGGTTTTAAATACTATTCAAAAAGTATCAAAAGAAATTATTTATATTAATTCTCAAATTAGTAATAGCCTTAGTAATGAAAAAGATTTTACTAATATAGAATTTCCTATAGAACAATTAGAAATAGTTTTATATGATTTTTTATATATTCCACTTAATTTATTATCAAAATCTTTAATTAGTAAATTGAAGTCTTTTGCATCTTTTGAAAACCCACAAATAAAAGTTTTATTAGGACTTCGTAAACCTTTATATAATATACCAAGACTAATCCAAAATTTTGAAGAAGATGAAAATAACCTTATGCTTCCAAGAGGTCTTAAGAATACTGTTTGTGATTTTTTTAATTCAAATGGTGTTTCATTTGTTATTGATGATAAAAGGCATTTCAATTCACAAGAAACTAAAAAAGTGAAATTTAACTTACGACCAGAACAAAACGATGCAGTAAATGAAATAATTAAAAATGACTTTTCTATTTGTGTAGCACCTCCAGGATTTGGTAAAACATTAATAGCAGCGAAGATGTTTGAACTACGAGCTTGTAAAACACTAATAATTGTGAATAAAAATATGCTTTTAAATCAATGGATTGAAAGATTTGTTGATTATTTTGAATATAAGAAAGAAGATATAGGTTATTTAGGAAAAAGTGAAAATAAATTAAATGGAAAAATAGATGTAGCTACTATGCAAAGTTTAAAAAATCTACCTGATTATATACACGATTATTCTTTTGTAATAATAGATGAGTGTCATCATATTCCAGCAATCACTTTTGAACAAATAGTAAAAATTTTTAGAGGTAAATATATTTTAGGATTAAGTGCAACACCAAATAGAAAAGATGGTTTACAGCCTATTTTATATCAACAATTAGGTGATATTTCATATGAATATAAAAAGAAAAAGACACATTATAATAAATTAAAAATTCTAAGAACCAAGTTTGTCTCACAAGCTGATAACTATGCAAGTATTATAAATGAATTATGTATTGATGAAAATAGAAATAAATTAATAATTGATGAAATAAAAAACAATATAAATAGAAAAATTCTACTTTTAACTGATAGAATAGAACATATAAATATACTTGAACATTTACTTAATTTAGAAAATATTGATTATATTAGTATTCATGGAAGTTTAAATAAAAAAGAACAAGTAGAAAATATGAATTTAGTTAAAGAAAAATCTTTAATAATGGCAACTACATCATATTTTGGCGAGGGAATTGATTTTCCACATCTAAATACTATTTTCTTTGCAACGCCTATTTCTTATTATGGTAGATTAGTTCAATACTTAGGTCGAATAGGAAGAGGAAATCAAGAGTGTTTAGCAATAGATTTTCTAGACACAAACAATGCAATGCTTAATTCAGCTTTTAACAAAAGAGCTTTGGGATATAAGCAAATGCACTATAGATAAAAAGGAGTTTTAAAATGTTAGGAATAATAGTAGCCACTATATTTATTGCACTTGTAATAAATTTAATATTAAAAAGATTCCAATTACCAACAATTATTGGATATATATTTACAGGAACAATAATTGCATATGCATTTAATTTACATGCCGCTGTTAATAATCATGATTTAAAAGAAATAGCAGAATTTGGTGTAGTTTTTCTAATGTTTACAATAGGTTTAGAATTTTCAATAGAGCATTTAAAAAAGATGAAAAAAGAAGTTTTTTTCACAGGTTCTTTACAGATTATTATTACAACTTTATTTGTCTTTTTAATTTCACATTTTGTATTAGGTATAGATATTAAATCTTCTATGGTAATAGGAGCTGCTCTTTCTTTATCATCAACTGCAATTGTACTTAAAACATTTAACGAAACAAAAGAAATAAAAAAACCATACGGTAAAAGAGTTTTAGGTATTTTAATTATGCAAGATATAGCAGTAATTCCTATCTTACTTATGATATCATTTTTTACAATGGATGATACTGGTAGTGTTGGATTAATGATTTTAAAAACTATAATTGCTGCAGTCGTTTTATTATCACTACTTTATCTTTCTGGAAAATATTTATTAGAACCATTTTTAAGTCATGTATCTAAAACAAAATCAGATGAACTTTTCGTGGCTTCTGTTTTACTTTTAGCAATAGGGTCTTCATATTTGGCATATTATTTTGGATTTTCATACTCATTAGGTGCATTTATTGCAGGTATGATGATTGCAGAAACTAAGTTTAAGCATCAAGTGGAAGCTGATCTTATTCCTTTTAGAAATATATTATTAGGTGTATTTTTCATTACAGTTGGTATGCAAATTAACTTTACAGTAATCTCAGAATATATTTTAATAATTCTTGTATTATTACCTATTTTGATGGGTTTAAAATATATTATAATATACACTTTAGTTAAACTTGAAGATACAAGAAGGGTTGCTTTTAAAACTGCATTTTCATTAATCCAAATTGGTGAATTTTCTCTTGCTATCTTAGAGCTTGCAAGAAGCCAAGGTTTAGTTGATCAAACATATTCTCAAATTTTAATTGTAACTATTGTAATTTCAATGATTCTAACTCCAATTATTCTAAAAAACCTTACAAAAGCTTCAAGATTATTAATAAGTGAAGATACTTTAATGGTATGTAATTCTTATAATGTTGAAAAAGATAAAGCTGATCATGTTGTTGTTTTAGGATATGGTAGATATGGACAAGCAATTGTTGAAGAGCTAAAAGTATTAAGTAGAGAATATATAATTATTGAACATAACATGAAGTTTTATCAACAAGGTTTAGATAATAATGAACCAATTATATTTGGAAATGCAGCACAAAGACATATACTAAATTCCGTAAATATTACAAGCTCTTCTGCTGTAATTGTTGCTGTTAATAATCCTGATTCTGTATATATAATTTGTGAAGCAATTGATGCCTTAACTCATAATACAAAAACAATTGTTACAGTTACAAGTGAGAATGAAAAAGAGCTTCTAAAAAATCTACATTTAGAACATATAATTGTTGAAACAAAACAGTTATCAAAAGCAGTTGTTGATGAAGTTATGTATTGTAGATTAAATTAAATATAAATAGAGCTTAGTCTCTATTTATATATCTTTTTCTTGTAATATCTTTAATTTTATTTACATCTACTAGTATAAAACCATCAATACAATCAGAAAACTCTTTATCTACATTAAATCCTAAAAATTTAACCCCACCTTCTTGTGTAATATCACTATACTGTTTATATAAAGTAGGAATAGAAACTCCAATACTAGAAAGTGTAGATTTTAAAAACTTGAAATCTTTTTTTCTATCATTTAATAAAAATTGCTCTTTTATTTCATTAATACTATTTGAATATTGGTATGAAAGTTTAGGTACAACTAATTGTTTTGGGTCTTTAAAGTAGTGAGAGTAATAAAATATCATTAAGTCTTTTGCAATTGAAGGAAAAGCTGCACTCATTGAAACTGGTCCAAACATATATTTAATATTTGAATTCTTTTTTAAATAAGCTCCAATTCCATACCAAAGATAATCCAAAGCTCTAGTACCCCAATATTTTGGTTGAACAAAACTTCGTCCTAATTCAATAGAGTTTTTTAAATATGGAGTTATACTCTCATTATATTTGAACAGTGTAAAGGATGGTTTGCAACTATTACAACTTTTCCTGAACTTGGAATATTTTCTAAATCTGTGCTTGATACAGTATAATCAAAATCAAAATAATCTAAAACTGAATCAAC
>CAJQLJ010000104.1 GCA_905479135.1 uncultured Campylobacterales bacterium
GGTCTTGAATTTAAATCTAAAAGTTTTGTTGATTTTGAAAATAAATCTAATTTTGATGTAGATAATTTTATATTTTGATTAGTTGTTTTTAACAAAATAGTTTCAACAATGTTTTTTGCTTCATTTTTTGATATTCTTTGATTCTCTTTTAAAAACATGTAAATATCTTTTAAATCCAATTTTAAAATATCTAATGATATTTCTTCTTTTAATAATGAATTTTTCATGTATTTATATGGTATTCGTGAGTATATAGTAGGTAAAATTGAAGATTTAGAACTCGTAAGAATTATAAATACTACGTTTTTAGGAGGTTCTTCTAAAACTTTTAATAAAGAATTTTGAGCTTCTTTTCTAAATGTACTTCCACATAAAAAAATATATTTATTTTCATTTGATGCTATGTATGCCTCTTTTATAGCATTAGTTGCTTGAAGTATTTGAAACTCATCTTTCTCTTCATTTTTGATTATTCTAATACTATGAGGAGAATAAAAAACTGATAAATCATTTAGTGTCTTATCTATGTCATTTACTATTAGAATAGTTGATTTATCAATCTTCTTTGTTATCATTTTAGTTTTCTACATTTATTTCGGCAAAAAGTGCTGAACTTACTGTTTTATTATACAAACGAAACATTTGTAACAATTTCATATCCAAAGCTTCATCATTTGATCTTAAATTAAAAGCATCTTGCATTTCTTCATCAAAAAGCCATAAAAAAGAATTTTTGGAAACCTTTGGAATAACAGCTCGAACATCCTGACTTTTTCCTATATACCAGAAACAATACCCATTAGGAAAAGATATATTTAGCATATCTTTTATATACGAAATATCATCATCAGATTTTATATTATCAATATATTTATAAAAAGATTTAAAATCATAGAAAGGCAAAAAAGGTCTATTTAGTTTTTGATAATTAATATTTGATAGAATATATTCTAAGAACCATTCTCTATCTTTGTCTGTTAGTACAATCACAGAAACACCTTTTTCTAATAAGTTTACAATATTCTTTGAAACCAAAGGTGTCCATTCATACTTTTTTTCTTCCAACCACGGAGATATTAATCTATCTTCCCTAATTGTATCAACTGTCCAATTTAGAAATTCTTGCACGCTTACTTATCCAGATTATAAGCTTCGTGTAATGCTCTTACTGCTAACTCTGCGTATTTAACTTCAATAATCATTGAAATTTTTATTTCAGAAGTTGAAATAATTCTTATGTTAATATTTTCCTTAGCTAATGAAGAAAAAGCTTTTGAGGCAACACCTGTATGTGATTTCATACCAACACCAACTATTGACACTTTACAAATAGCATCATTGTAATCAATTTTTTTAGAATCTTTCTCAAACCTAGACATAACTTCTTTACAAGTTTCAAAATCACCAGTTGGAATTGTAAAATCTAAATCTGTGGCACCATCAACACCAACTGTTTGTACAATCATATCAACATTAATATCAGCATCAGCAAGTGATGTAAAAATTGATGCAGCAATACCTGGCTTATCAGTTACTCCGTACATTCCAACTCTGATTTGATTTTTGTCTAATGCAATTCCACTTACTACTGGTTTTTCCATAATATTCTCTTCCTTTGTTATTAACGTACCTTCAACTTCTGGAGTAAAGCTAGATCTTGATACTAAGTTTACGTTTAATTTTTTTGCCATTTCTACAGATCTATTTTGTAAAACTTTTGCGCCCAATGAAGCAAGTTCTAACATTTCATCATAAGAAATTTTTTCTAATTTTTTTGCTTTAGGTTCAATTCTTGGATCTGTAGTATAAATACCATCAACATCTGTGTAAATTTCACAAATATCAGCATTTATAGCACCTGCTATTGCAACTGCTGTTAAATCACTACCACCACGACCTAGTGTCGAAACTCTATTTGTATCGATTGTAACACCTTGAAAACCTGCAACAATTATTGTTTTTCCATTATTTATTGCATTCTTTAGATTTGATGTGTCAATATCTTCAATTCTAGCTTTTGTATGTGAATTATTAGTAATAATACCAGCTTCTCTACCACTCATTGATGTTGTTTCATAACCTTGTTCATTCAAAGCAATTGATAAAAGTGCAGATGTAACTCTCTCACCCGAACTTAATAACATATCTATTTCAGCAGCGTTTGGTTGAGATGAAAAACTTTCTGCATATTCGATAAGTTTGTTTGTTTCTCCACTCATTGCAGAAACTACTGCAATAACATCATCGCCTTCGTCTTTGATTTTTTTTATAATATTCGCAACATTTTGGATTCGTTCAAGTGTACCTACACTTGTACCACCAAATTTTAATACTTTTAACATTTACTCATTAATCCTTTTTAAATATAACCTTCAGTTTTAAAATATTTTATAACTTGCTTATAAACTGTTCTTTTAAAAAAAGTTATATAGTCATAAATATTTTTTGTTGGTACAAATTTATATTCACTAAATTCAGGTAATTCAGTTTCTATATTTACTTTTGCACCTTTTTTTAATTTTACCAAGTAGTATTTTTGTATTTGTCCGTCATAAGGATACATTTTTTTTGCAATTGCTGGAGGAAAATCATAAGATACCCATTGAGGATATTCTGCAATAATTTCAATTTCTCTTGTTCCTATTTCTTCTTCAAGTTCTCTGTAAAGTGCTTCTTCAGCACTTTCACCTTCATCAATTCCACCTTGAGGGAATTGCCAAGCATTATCTACATCTGTTCGTGAAGCAATAAATATTTCACATGTATGTGGGTATTTTGCTGATAATACAATCGCTGCTACATTTGGTCTATAATTTTTAGTATTGTCTTTTGTGATTTCTTTTTTATCAGTCATAAATATATTTTCCCTTATAATTAGCCAAATATTTTACAGAAATTAGGATTAAAAATTGCTTTTATACATACACATACCTTTTTGCGATAGCAAATGTTTTTACTGTGCATTTAATTCATATACAGATAAGTTTCATTTAAAACTTGAGTATATGAAAGCACTAAAAAAACAATTAAAAGATGAATTAGAAAATTATGTTGAAATACATAATAAAAAAATAGAAACAGTTTTCATTGGAGGTGGTACTCCTTCTTGTGTAAAAGCACAAGAATATAAAGAAGTACTTGATATGATAAAACCATACTTGATAAAAGATGCTGAAATTACAACTGAAGCAAATCCAAATTCTGCTTCATATGAATGGCTTGAAACAATGCACAGTTTTGGAGTAAATAGAGTTAGCTTTGGAGTACAAAGTTTTAACAATGAAAAACTAAAATTTCTAGGGCGTTCGCATAAGAGTAAAAGTGCTATAATAGCTATACAAAATGCAAATCGTATCGGTTTTAATGGTATTAACTGTGATATAATTTATGGCGTTCAAGGTGATACATTAGAAAGTATGAAAGAAGATTTTAGACAAGCATTTTCTTTACCTATTACTCATTTAAGTGCATATTCTTTAATGATTGAAGAAGGTACAAAATTCTTTGATAGATCATCTGTAAAAATTGATGATGAAGAGTTATCTTATGAAATATTTGATTTTATTAAAGAACATAATTTTACTCAATATGAAATATCAAATTTTGCAAGAGAAAAAATATATGAATCAAAACATAACTATGGCTATTGGGAACATAAAGAATATTTAGGTGTTGGAGCTGGTGCTGTTGGATACGTAAATAAAAGAAGATATTATCCTTCTAAAAGTATTGAAGAATATATAAATAATCCTTTAAAAATGGAGTATGAAACGATCGAATTAGATGATATCAAAACAGAGAAGATATTACTTGGTTTTAGATGCTCAAATGGTGTTGAATTATCACTTTTCACACAAAAAGAACTAATAAAAGTAAATGATTTGATTGAAAATGATAAAGTTTTTGAAAAAAATCAAAGAATTTATAATAAAAATTTTCTATTATCAGATGAATTAGCTTTATATATTTTAGAGTAATAAAAATTTGATTATAATACTATGTAAAAAAAAGGTTTTTATACAATATGACAATTAAAGAAACAATAAGAAAATATACAAATGAATTAAAATTTGTAACGCATATACCAGCAAAAGAAATTGAGATATTTATAATGTATTTACTTAAAAAAAATACTATATGGTTACATCTTAATTATAATAAAGATTTTGAACAGGAAAAAGAGCTTGAAAAATTAATTAAAAAAAGGGCTACTAACTATCCACTTGAATACATAATAAATAAAGCATCTTTTTATGGGGAAGTTTTTATAGTAGAAGAGGGTGTTTTAATACCTAGACCTGAAACAGAACTATTAATTGATAAAGTACTTGAAGTTACAAAAAATATGGATAATAAAAAAGAGACAATAAATGTACTTGAAATTGGTACTGGTTCTGGTGTAATATCAGTTATGTTGGCATTGCTAATAGAGAATATTAAAATTATTGCAGTTGATATAAATGAAAAAGCCCTAGAGCTTGCAAAAAAAAATGCAATAAAACATGGAGTTGAAAATAAAATAGAATTTAGATCTAGTAATTTATATACAAATATAGATGAAACTAATATAGACTTAACAGTATCGAACCCACCTTATATTGCTAATGAATATAAGTTACCAGAAAATGTAAAATTTGAACCTTCAAACGCATTATTTGGTGGAAGTATTGGTGATGAATTATTAAAAGATATAATTGATCAAACGAGTGAAAGAAACATCAAATACTTAGTTTGTGAAATGGGGTATGATCAAAAGAATCCATTAACATCATATTTAAAAGACTTTGATACAAAAACTTTTTCATTTTATCAAGACTATGAAAAGTTTGATAGAGGATTTACTATACAATTTAAAAATAAAAAAGGATTATAAATGTTTAAAGAATTTAATTTAGAAAAATTAACAGACTCGAAAGTTTTATTAGAAAAACTACTAGAACAATCAAAAAAAGAAATATTAGAACTTATGGAAATAAAAAATAAAACATATGAAAATTTTGTAATGCCATATGAAGAAATAGGGGAGAGTATTAATGATTTTCTTACTCCAATTTTTCATATTGATTCAGTAAAGAATTCAGATATTACAGGAAAAGTTTATGAAGAGTGCCTTCCTATACTTTCAAAATACGAAACTTGGATATCTCAAAATGAGAGCATTTATATAGCTTTAAAAGATATACAGTCTAACAATAAAACTACTTTAAATGATATACAAAACAAGGTGCTAGAAAATGAGATAAGAGACTTTGTCCTTTCAGGTTGTCACTTAGATAATAACAAAAAGAAAAGACTTGAAGAAATAAATTTAACACTAAGTGAGCTATCTCATAAATTTTCTCAAAACTTACTTGATGCTACAAACGAGTTTGAAATGATTATTGAGGATAATGATGATATCAAAGAAATTCCTGTTTCTGATTTAGAACTAGCAAAATTCGAAGAAGATGGTAAAACTAAATATAGGTTTACTTTACAAATTCCTTCATATATGGCTTATATAACATATGGAACATCTAGAGATAGAAGAGAAGAACTTTACAAAGCTTATTGTACAAAAGCTCCTCAAAATGGAAAAATAATAGAACAAATACTTAAACTAAAAAATGAAAAAGTAAAAATTTTAGGATTTAACTCTTATTCTGAATATTCACTACAAACAAAAATGGCTTCAAAAGAAGAAGAAGTTGTTTCATTTTTAGAAGAATTAGGACATAAAGGAAAAGCTAAAGCACTTGAAGAATTAAATGAAATAAAAGAATTAGCAAGTAAAGATGGAATAAATGACTTTAAGTCATCTGATATGGCATATTATTCTGAAAAACTCAAGAAAGCTAAGTATGATTTAGATGAAGAATATTATAGGCCTTATTTTGAACAAGAATCTGTATTAAATGGATTCTTCGAATTCTTATATCAAATGTTTGATATTAAGTTTGTTCAAACTAATGCTAAAGCTTGGGATGAAAAAGTAAGGGTTTATAATCTTTTATCAAATGATAAAGAAATAGGAAGAATATATATAGACCTTGAAGCTAGAAAAGATAAAAGAGGAGGGGCTTGGATGAATAATTGGCACTCTCATTATATAGATTCAAAAGGAGAAAAACATCTACCAACTGCTTTTATAGTTTGTAATTTTCCACAATCAAGTTCAACAACACCATCATTACTAAGACACTCTGATGTAGTAACACTTTTCCATGAAATGGGACATGCTTTACATCATTTAGTTAGTGATATTGAGGATCCTTATGTTAGTGGGATTTCTGGAGTTGCTTGGGATACAGTTGAGTTTCCATCACAATTTCTAGAATATTTTTCATATGACAAAGATGTTTTAAGACTATTTGCAAAGCATTATAAAACTCAAGAAGTTCTTGATGATGATGCTATAAATAAAATTATAAAGGCCAAAAACTTTCAATCTTCTCTTGCTTTAGTAAGACAAGTTGAATTTGCATTGTTTGATTTTAAACTCTATCAAGACTTATATAAAAGTGAAGATGATGTACAAAATTTATTAGATAATATTAGAAAAGAATTTGCTGTAATGATTCCACCTTCATATAATAAATTTCAAAATGGTTTTTCACATATTTTTGCAGGAGGTTATTCAGCTGGATATTATTCATATAAATGGGCAGAAGTTCTAAGCGCGGATGCATTTTATATGTTTATTGATTCAGAAAATATATTTAATAAAGAGCTTGCTTTAAAATATAAAGAGACTATTTTATCAAAAGGTGGTTCATCTAGTATGGAAGAGTTATTTTATAATTTTGCACAGAGAAAACCAACTATAGATTCTTTGTTAAAAATTGATGGAATTATTAGCTAAATTTAGCAATAATAACAAATTAATAATAATAGTGATAAGGACATAATACAAATGACAAATGCAGAAACAATTTCAAAACTAAATAATGCTTTAAATACTTTAATCAAAGCATATGAAGAACTTGAAGCTAAAAATACTAACTTAGAAAACAGAATAACAGAATTAGAAGATGAAGTTCTTGAATTAGAAACTGTAAAAGAAGATTTAGAATTAAACGTAAATGATTTCAAGACAAATACAGAAGAAGACAACTCGAATATTTCATCAATGCTAGGAAAGATTGAAGGCTTATTAAATAAAAAAGTATCAAATGATATTACACAAAACTATTCGTCATCAAGTATTAAAGATGAAATTGAAACTGCAGAGGAAACACAAGAAAATAAAGAAGAAACTGAAACATCTAAGAGTTATGAAAACAATATTTTCTCTAATAATAACAATGAAAAAAAAGAAGATGAAAAAAAATCTGAAGATAATAAAATAGATTTAAATAGAATGGCTTCATTATTAAACGGATTTAATAATTAGAACATAATAATGATTACATTATTAGATAAAATGTCTTTGTATAACACTTTTGGTGTTAATGACTTTAATTCAATTGAGGGTGCTATTTATAATATGGCACCTTCAATGGTAGAATACCACTTATCAGACTTTTGTAAACATGCAGAAGATACTTATTTAAATAAAAAAGATATTGAGCATACTCTTACAATAGGAGATTATAGTTTATACATAGATTATAGCGATAATATCTACTTGGAATTGGACATTATTACAAATAATAATTTTGAAACTACAAGTTTATGGTAGATAGTATTTTATCATCTTATAATTGATACAAAAGAGTTAAGGTATTATAGTTTGGAAATTATAGTTTCCAAAAGTAAATATATTAAAATACTTAAAAAGGTCCATTTTGAAATATCCATTAGATTGTGAAAATACTTTTAGTAAAACATATTTATTCTGGCTTTCGAGGTTCATTAGAAATAAGATTACCTCTCTATCAAATCGACAAGTAAAGAATAAAGATAGACTTGCCATTATATTACAAGAACTCACTGTTGGTTTTGACTCAATTGAAAATTTGAAATCGACTATTAAAGAAGTACGTAATATAGGAATAAATAGCATTCATGTATACTTTATACCACTTGAAAAACTATACAGTTTTATGATTAACTACGGTCCTAGTTCTATGAAAGAAATGGATGAAGAGTTATTACGAGATTTTTTAATAACTCAAACAAGTAAATTATCTGATGCAACAAAGAAAAATTATAGAATTTCACTAGTAACTTTTTTTGGATATATTGACAAACAAAATGAAGAAAATAATGGTTTTGTTTATAGATATGGAATTGAACTTAAAAACTGGGGAGGACTAAGTGGTAAAAGTGGTACTAAACTGCCCTCTTTTATGAAAAAAGATGAAGTTAGAGCCTTTATAGAAGCAATAGAAACTTATCCTTTTAGTACTAAAATTGCTTCAAGGAATAGACTTATAATCAAAATAATACTTTATACTGGGATTAGAGTTAGTGAAGCTATAAATATTGAGTTAAAAGATTTTAATAAAGATGGAGATGCTTTTATAATCCAAGTTAGAGGAAAAGGTAATAAACCCAGAGTTGTTATGATAAAGGCTAATATTATTTTAAAAGATTTAAATGAATGGAATGACATAAAACCTAAAAATAACACCCTACTTTTATGTAATCAAAAAGCAAAGGCTTTAAGTCAAGCATATATTAGTAGTATTGTAGAAAAAATACTACTAAGTATTGGGATAAGAAAAGAAAAAAATGGTGCGCACATGCTTAGACATACTTTTGCTACAATGCTTTATCAAAAAAGTAAAGACTTAATATTAGTACAAGAATCACTAGGACATGCTGATATTAATACTTCTAGAATATATACTCATTTTGATAAAGATCAATTAGAACGTACTACAGATATATTTTAGTACCTTCTTTATATTTACTTACACTTCTTTATAGCATCAATGATATCTTGAGGTTCACATCTTTTAGTATAATCTTCATTTATAAATGAAAATATGATTTCTTTATTTTTATTTATTACATAAGTTGCTGGCATTGGTAATTCATAAGAATCATCATCATTATTTGCAGGAATATCAATATTGAAACTTTTATATATCGGTCTTAGCTCTTCAGCAAGAGAAAAGACTAATCCATATTCTTTAGCAATTTTATTATTTATGTCACTTAATACTTCAAAATTCAAATCATTTTTTTCTTTTGTACTTAAACTTGAATCAGGAGATTGTGGAGAAATTGCGATTAATTTAGCTCCTAATTCATTTAGTTCATCATTTCTTTCTTGTAAAGCTTTTAATTCAAAATTACAATATGCACACCACACACCTCTATAAAAATTTACAACTGCAAAATCATTATTTTCTAAAGTATCGAATAAAGAAATTTCTTTTCCAATTGCATTAGGTAATATAAATTCATTTACTTTATTTCCATTTTTTAAAGCATTTAAGCTAATACTTGCATCTTCAAGTTTTTTTGTAGCTTTTAGCATAATATCTTGTATTTCTTTGGGTGCTTTCTTTTTAAACGCTATTTGATACTCTTTTATTGAATCTATTAATCTAGACATTTTCTATCCTTAATTTTAATATTTTATTAACCTTATATTTAAAGGCAACATTTTCTCAAAATTATAGAATATTTATTCTATAATTATTGAAAAATAAGACTATTATATTAAATAAAATTACTTAATCATATTTAATATATTATTTATAATAATATCACTGTCTTCTTTTGAGTGATTATATTTTCCATAAACATGGAAACCATGAATTAATGTAATAATAGTTAGAGCCATAGCTCTAGGATCACCTGTAAATTCACCCATTTTTGAAGCATCATTTAAATTAATTTCTATTTGAGAACAGATATTATTAAAATATTCTTTTGGAATATTATATGTTTCTTTATTTATAAATTGTTTCTCTCTCATAGTATTCGAGAATAAACAACCTTTAAATTTATCTTTAAATGTAAAACTTTGAAAGAATAGCTCAATACCTTTTTTACCAGAATTTGTTTTTAGTATTGTAAGTTTATGTGATGACCATTTAGTATAATAATTGTCTAAAGAATCTTTAAAAAGTCCCTCTTTATCCTTAAATAATGAATACATAGTTCTTCTATTTAATCCTGTATCTGAAACTAATTGGGCCATTGATACACCTTCATATCCTTTTTCCCAAAAAATCTCCATAGCACTATCCAAAACTTTTTCTAAATCATATTCTGTAGGTCTTGCCATTATCCTATCTCCATTTAAAGTATTATAGAATATAAGTTCTATAATGTCAAGTATTTTTTATAAATTAGATATTAAAGAGAATTAGAAGTTCCAGTTTTATTCTAATTCTAAATATGTATTAGAAATATTAAAACTGGAGCTTATTATTAAATAGAGCTAGAAGCTAGTTCTATTCTATCTTTACTTACTTTTAAAACTTTTATTTCTACTTCATCTCCAACAGTTAAAACATCTGAAACATTTTTAACTCTTTGTTTAGAAATTTTTGAAATATGTAATAGTCCTTCTCCACCTTTTGGTAAAACCATAAATGCTCCAAAATCAACAATTCTTTCAACTTTAGCAATTAATACATCATCAATAGCATAAAGTTTTTCAAAATCTAAATTTTTTGAAGGTTGTTTTCTTGAAACTGCGTTATTTGAAATAGTTTTAATATGTTCACAAGCATCTAAAACATTTTGTTTATTACTTCCACTTACTTTAACATTTCCACTATCTCTATCTAAATCAATTCCAACAGAGAATTTTTCAATTATTTCTTTAATTGTCGAACCAGCTTTTCCAATAACAACCATTATTTTACTTGGATCTATTGCAAACTGTTCAATTAAAGGTAAAGCTTCACTTGGAATAATCTCTTCAGCTGCTGTATGCATTAATCCTAAAATATGGTCACGACCTTCTTTTGCTTGCAACAATGCTTCTTGTAAAACTGATAATTCAATTCCACCAAGTTTAATATCCATTTGTAATGCTGTAATACCTTTCGTTGTACCTGCAACTTTAAAATCCATATCTCCATCATGATCTTCAAGTCCCATAATATCAGTTAATACAGAATATTCATTATTTTCAACAACCATTCCCATTGCAACTCCTGCAACTAAGTCAGAAATTGGAACACCTGCTGCTTTTAAAGCTAAAGAACCTCCACAAACAGTTGCCATAGAAGAAGAACCATTCGATTCTAAAATTTCTGAAACTAATCTAATAGTATCAGTGTAGTCATCACTAATAGTAGCTTCTAATGCTTTCTTACCTAAATTACCGTGACCTAATTCCCTTCTTCCTACACCAAACATAGGTTTAGCTTCACCTACAGAGAAACCTGGGAAATTATAATGTAACATAAAGTTTTCAATTGAAGTTGATTTTTCAGTTAGTTTTTCAAACATTTGTCCATCTTTTGGTCCACCTAAAGTTCCAACAACTAACGCTTGTGTTTCACCTCTAGTAAATAAACAAGAAGAATGTGCAGAAGGTAAAATATTAGTATCAATGCTAATTGGTCTAACGTCTTTTAACCCTCTACCATCAGCTCTAACTTTATCACTTACAATCATATTTCTAACTATTTCTCTTTTTACAATAGAAACTGCTTCATAAACTACTGAAAACTCAATTTCATTTTCTTCACAATATGAATTAGACGCAATAATTTTAGCAAGATCTTTAAGCTCAGTCGCTCTTTCACTTTTTGCTAATTTTTTAATAGCTTCTGTAATATCTTTTGAGAAATTGTCTCTTACGTAGTTAATCACATCTTCTGAAATTGTAAATTTAACTAATTCAATTTCTTTCATTTCTTTACAAGCAATTTCAAAGCCAGCTTCATATGTTGTATTTGCTTCAAATAATACTTTTTGTGCAAAGGCAATTGCTTCAACTAATTGTTCTTCATTCATTTCATTTGTATTATGTACTTTTGTAAAAGCTTCAATATCAACTTCAACCATTTTTGAAGAAGATATAGCTTTCATCTCAATCATTAATAATTCATCTTTTGAACCTGCTATATATAGATCTAATGTAGAATTTTCAAGTTCAGACATTTTAGGATTAGCAATATACTCACCATTTATTTTTGCAACTCTAACACCACAAACAGACTTTTTAATAGGTAAATTTGAAGTATATAAAGCAGCATTAGCAGCATTTAAAGCTAAAGCTTGTAAATCAACATCTTTATCAGCACTTAAAACCATAACAGTAATTGTTGTAGGATATACATAACCTTTTGGAAATAAAGGTCTTAAACTTCTATCTATTACTCTTGAAGTTAATGTTTCAAATTCACTTGGTTTTGCTTCTCTTTTAATAAAACCACCTGGTAGTTTTGCTGCAGCATATGTTTTCTCAACATACTGAACTGTTAAAGGAGTAAAGTCTTCACTTACAGGATTATCAAATTCACTAACTACTGTAGCTAATACAACTGCATTACCTAATCTTGCTAACACTGATCCATTAGCTTGTTTAGCAACTTTGCTAAACTCAAAAATCTCTTGTTTTTTACTTAATTCAAATTCACAAACTGTTGACATTTATCTTAATCCTTTTTTATTGTTTCTATATCTTTAAATTTTATTTCATTTAATGTATCATAATAAAAATTAATAGATATAAAGTGATCTAATTTTTTAATATAATACAAATCATCTGCAATTGATTCAATTGTTTGAATACTAGCTGTAGGTATTAAAGGTGTTGCTACTGATACAGATTTAGCACCTAATTTAATTGCACTTTTAATACAAGCCATCATTGTTAAACCTGTATTTAATCCTTCATCAATTAATAGAATATTTTTTCCATTTAAATTCGCTAATTGATTTCCATTTCTAAATTTATTAACTTCAGATGATAATTCATTTTCATATAAAATTTTAGATTCTTCATAAATTAAATCTAAACTAATATCAAATGCTTTTACAATTTCTTCATGTATTAAAACTTCTTCTGCTTCAGTAACAATTGCTATTTCGCAATCATTATTACTTGGTGCAAAAATTTTTTTACTAAATATCATATCAACTTTTGCATTAAGCTCTTTTGCAATAATATCTGCAATTGGATACCCACCACATGAAGTAGACAAGACTATCCAGTCTTCTAATTTCATATTATCAATTGGTAATATATCAAGTAATCTATACGCTGCTACTTCTCTGTTTTTGAAATATATTTGATCAGGTGTCATTATTTATCTCCTACTGTATACTCTTGTTTTATTCCACCAAGAGGTTTTAGTATAAGATTAAAATAAAAAACTTTTTGATCTATTTCACTAGTATTACTAGAAGATGCTACCCTTTCTCTTTCATACTTTATATCAAAATTCCAGCAAATGTCATTAATATTTAAATTAATACCCTGTTTACTTTTAATATTATCTAAAATATTATAGTTCTCATAATAAGCAAATTTATAATCTTTTGAAATATCATATTCTGCTTTAACATTATAAGATTCTAAATCTTCTTTTGCAGAATTATCAGTATCTTTTGATTTATAATATCCTGCTGATAAAGATAATTCGTTTATTTTATAAGTTATATCTACAGTATTCTCAATAAACTGTTTATCTTGTACATTATAAGTTAGTTTATTTGAGACCGATCCATTATTATAATTTAATTTTGTATAATTTATTGTATTTTGTAACTTTGCTTCATCTAAACTATCATATAAAATAGATTGTGATAATTTATGATTTACAATTTGTTTTAAGTTTTTATTGTCATATAATGATTGGTTCAATGATAATTTGATACTTTTGTTACTGACACTATTAGTAAAAGAGGACAAGTTATTATCATCTTCATAATCATTACCTAAAATACCATATAAAGCACCATTTTCTTTTATACTTTCAGGATGAGAATACTCAGCTTCTAAATTTATAGTATGAAGATATTTTTCATAAGGTTTAATTAAATCTGTACCCAATGAAAGAGAAATCTCATTTTGAATTAAAGTACCATCTTCATAAATTAAAGAATCATTTATATATTCATACTTGCTAAGAGTTAGTTTATTTTCAATGTTGACATACAAATAATCGTCTAAAAAATATTTACTATAATTAATTGGTAAAGATAATTCATAATAATTAGCGCCAACACCTTCTATTCTTGTATAACGTCTATATTTAGTATCAAAAGAATATAAGACTTTATTTAAAGCAAATAACTCATCATTATATTTATGAAATTGCAGTTGAGGAAGTTCTTGCAAAGTTGTATCATTTGAATCTAATGATGTATTAATATAGTGTCTTCCATATATTCCAGCATAATATTTTGGTGTATTGTAAAAATAGTTAATTTTTGATTCAACTTTTTCATCACTACTTGCATCATCATTTTCTAAAGTTTTATACTCTATATCATTTAACCAATTTATTGATGCATATAAACCATCTTGATGATTTATATTTGAAAAAAGTTTTGTTCTTTCATAATCAATACTCCATCCATAATGTTTTTGATTATCAAGATCATTTTTTTCTTGGTATTCCTTTTGTTCTTTAAAAAATCCTGTATTTAATTTAAGTAAGGAATGTGCAGAGTCTGCATATCTAAAATAAGCATATGTACCATATCCTCTTTTACTTCTAAACTGTGGAATAATTTCTAAATCATAATTTTCTTTTGGTGCTATGAATATTGATTGAGAATAAGATAATCCTTCTGTTTTTGAATAACCAATTGTAGGAGTTAATACACCTGTTCTTCTTGTTTTATCAGTTGGAAATCCTAAGTAAGGACTATAAAATAAAGGTATACTTTTAAAATATAATCTTGGATTATATGCATGCATCCATTTATCTTCAGTATCATAAGAAGCCGAAGAAACTTTTATACTCCAAATAGGATCAACGCAATCACAAGATGAAATAATAGAACTATCTAATTCAATATTTGTATTCTCTTTTGTAGATTTCTTAGAATTAACCCAAAGATTACTCTTTTTATCAAAAAGTAAAACAGGTGTTTGTGAGTAAGAATCATCGTTTAAATTTATTAAAGCATAATCACTTTGTGTCTGTATAGTATTGTCTTTTAGAATTAGAACATTATCAAAAAGTTCAAAGCTTTCATTTTTTTTATTATATATAATTTTAGAAGCACTTAAATAATAAGTAGGAGAAAAAACAACAACATTACCATCTGCTGTTATAATATTACCTTCAGTTTTTATACTTTCAGATATTAGTTGAAATCTTTCATTCTTTAATTCTTCACTAAAAGATAAAGAAGTAATCAGCAGTAGTGAAGATAAAGAAGTTTTAAGCATTTACAACCAATGTTTTTCCAGTGAAATCATGAAACGTCTTTCTTCCATCATTGAAAAAACCTATTAAAAAACCTATATAAAAGAACATCTCAGAAAATATTCTTCCAAGAGATCTGATTATTGCAGAAAAAGGTGTTACTCTACCCCAAGTATCAGAATCAATAACTTTTATTTTTGCTACTATCTTTCCTACTGTAGCACCATAGTACCAAGTAAATAAAGCGTGATATACAAATTTTAAAAATATTAATGGCATAACTAGTTCAGTTTTCATAAAAAGCATCATTGCATTAACATCGTGACTAACAGCCATGATATTATCCCAAAAAATAATAATTATTATTGCTGTAACAAGTAAATCATCAATAACAAAAGCTGTAGCTCTTGATCTTAATGATGCTAATTGTAAATCATTGGTATTATCAGACATTTAACTACTTTAATGCTTGATAAGCAATATCTGATCTACATTTTTTTCCAGCAAAATGTACTTGCCCACATAAATCATAAGCTCTATCTCTAGCTTCTTTAATAGTTTTTCCAAATCCTACACAAACTAAAACTCTTCCACCATCAGCCATTAATTTGTCATCAACTTTAGAAACACCAGCATAAGAAATGTGAGAATTAAAAGCTAAATCTTCATCAACTATTTCATCAACTATAATTTCAGCTGGTGTTGAACTTGAATATGGATAGTTTTCACTTGCCATTACAACACCTACACCAAATTCATTTTTAATTTTAATATCTAATTTATCAAGTTGTTTAGTTGCACCTTTATAAAATAGTTCTGAAACGGGAGTTTCTAATAAAGGCATTAAAATCTCACACTCAGGATCACCAAACCTTACATTATATTCTAAAATAATTGGTTCACCTTTTACTACCATTACTCCAATAAAAAGTACCCCTTCAAAAGGAGCACCCTCTTTTTTCATACCCTCTAAAGTTGGTTTTATAACTCTATCTTCTACTTTTTTATAAATTTCATCATTAACTAAAGGAGTTGGAGCATAAGCACCCATTCCTCCAGTATTTGGTCCAGTATCTCCGTCACCTATTCTCTTATGATCTTGTGCTGCTGGTAAAACTTTATAGTTTTCACCATCACAAATAGCAAAAATAGAAAGTTCATAACCGTCTAAAAATTCTTCAACAACAATAGAAGTTCCAGCATCACCAAAAGAAGTACCTGCAAGCATATCACTTGCTGCTTCTTTTGCTTCGTCAAAACTTTGTGCAATAATTACACCTTTACCACCACATAATCCATCTGCTTTTACAACAATTGGTAAACTCATAGTATCAATAAAATCATGAGCATCTTTTTCATTTGTAGTTTCAATAAACGCTGCTGTTGGTATGTTATACTTTTTTAGTATATTTTTCATATAAACTTTAGAACCCTCAAGTTGTGCTGCAGCACGACTTGGTCCAAAAATTGTCAAATCATTTTCTTTAAATATATCAACAACACCATCTACTAATGGAGCTTCTGGTCCAACTATTGTCAAATCTATACAGTTTTCTTTCGCCCACAAAGCTAAATCATTGTAATCTTTTATATTAATATTTGTCCCTAAATTATCTGTTGCACCATTTCCAGGCATAAAAAATAAGTTATGTTCATTTTCTTTAGAGATCGCTAAGCCAATAGAGTATTCTCTACCACCATTCCCAAGTATTAATATATTCACGATTATTCCTTGTATTATAATTATTAAAATTTGTTTTATGACCCAAGCAGCCGTTAACCATCAATTTGGCCCTAAAAAGCCAATAACCGTACATAAGAATTAGATTTAAGGAGTGAAAACATAATGAAACACTGCACACCATCTATTTACAATTACGTACTAAAATATAGTATCGGACCCTCAACAATGGAAATCCCGAACTACTTAGATGGCGTTATTTTATCTAATTGATGATTAATTTTAGTTTTAATTTAATATTTGCTTTGCAAGTTTTATACATTCATCTATTGAAGTTTCTTTACT
>CAJQLJ010000105.1 GCA_905479135.1 uncultured Campylobacterales bacterium
ACACTAACAGGTGCTTGTATAGTAGCACTTGGAAATGAAACTATTGGAACAATGGGACATAGTGATAAGTTAAAAGTAAAAATGCAAAAAGCAGCAAATTCATCTGGAGAGCTAATAGGAATCTTACCTTTTAATAGATACTTACCAAAACAATTAAAAAGTGGAATTGCTGATATTGTAAACTCAACTCCTTCAAGAGCAGCTGGGGCTATAACTGCAGGATTATTTTTAGATAACTTTATAAAAAAAGAAAATAAGAAAAAATGGTTACATTTAGATATTGCAGGTGCAGCATATACAGAATCACCATGGGCTTATCATTCATTTGGTGGGACTGGTGCAGGGATTAGATTAACACTTGATTTTATTAAAAATTTAAAAAAGTAGTAAAAAATAGCTTAAGATAAAAGAATTTATCTTAAGCTTGATTAATTTGGTCTTTCAACCATATATCCACTTCCTCTAATATTTTTAATAAAGTCTTCTTTTAATACTTTTTTTACTCTATTTATTTCAGCTCTAATAGTTGCATTATCAATAAAATCATCATTCCAAACATAATCTCTAAACATATCATACTGAACAACTAAGCTTCTATTGTTTGCTAGAAGTTCTATTATTTGTATTTGCCGTTTTGGTAATATATGTGGTTCATTATTAAATAAAAGAGTCATAGTTTCACTATCATAACTATAACTTTTTGACAATCTTTTATGTTTTTGTGGAACAATTGTAGTTTTTAAAATTTTATTTATTCTTATTGTTAACTCTTTTAAGTGAAAAGGTTTTTTTAAGTAATCATGACATCCAATATCAAAAGCTCTTGAAATATCTTCTATTTCAATTAATGCAGATATATAGATTGTTGGAACCATTCTTTTTTGCTCATGAAGTGTTTCAAGTATTGTAAAACCATTAACATCAGGTAAATTGATATCTAAAATAAGTAAATCAAACTTTTCTTTTTCTAGTGTTTCTAAGCACTCTTTTCCTGTTATTGTACTTTTAACTACATGACCTGTTGAACTTAAGTATTCACTTATCATTTCATTTAACATCACATCATCTTCTAAGAGTAATATTTTCATTTTATTTCCTTAAATATATACGTAAATGATGACCAGTTTTCTCCAGAAGCTAAAAGTATTCCTACATTTTCTTCATTACAAATACGTTTTACTAAATTTAGTCCAAGACCAAAACCTTCTCTATCATTTATTTGTTCTCTATAATATTCTTCAAATATCTTTTGTTGATCTAAAATTTGTTTAGAACGACTTTCTATTATTAAATGGCAGTCGTTATTTTTGATTTCTAGCTTTACTTCTATATTTTCATTTGGAAGTGAATATTTAATAGCATTTGTAAGATTATTATCTACAATTCTTTGTAGTTTTATTTCATTAAAGTTTATTGTTATTTCTTTTCTTTGCGTATAAAAATTAAACTCTGATTTAAACTTTATTGCAGATTGAGTAAAGAAATCGATTCTTGATCTTACAAAATCTACTAAGTTTATTTCGTGAACTGCATCGTTTACTTGATTCTTTTTTATTAAGTAGGATAAATCATCGTATATACTAGAAATATTTTTCATAGCAACTTCGATGTTTGACATATGTTTGTTTTTTCCATTTTCCATTTCGTACATTTCGATATTTCCCATAATAACTGATAAAGGAGTATTTGTTTCATGTACTGCATGTTTTAAAAATTGTTTTTGAGAATCTACTAGGTTTTGTGCGTAGACTTTTCCTTCTTCTAATTCTTTTGATTGTTTATTATAATCTTCTGATGATTGTTGAATTAAGTGTGTTAATGCTTGTAAACTTCTTGCATGTTCACTAATCTCTTGCTTTTCTTTTTCAAGTTCACATGAAATTTTTTTATCATTTTTACTATTTTCAAGTTCACTTAGAGCTACGATTGTAAAAGTTTGGTTTAATAATTCATTATTTTCATTATCGTGATAAAATTCACCATAGGTAAAAAAACCAGAAGTAGGAGCTATTAATGAAAAAGGTTTAATTTCAATATCAACCATACTTGGCATATATCTACGTCTTGCCATACATGAATATATGAAAAAAGCTTGAGTATCTTTTATATTAGATGTATCAAATAATGATTCTAAAGGGTTATTCATAATAAGTTCAACATTACCAAAACCTAGTTTTACCTTATCTCCTTTATATAAATTTCCAGCAAAACTTAGACTACCATCTTTATGTTTTTTTATCACAGCTCTAGCTATTGGTAGATTATTTCTTTGGGCTATTAGAGGAAATTCTATTCCTGTTGCAGGTAATGCTTTAGCAACATACTCTCCTAAATATTTTTTATAAAAATCTAAGGGTTTTATTCCTGAAATTTCATAAACCCTATTATCAACTACTCTATCAATAGTATGTTCAATACCAATTGGTGACCAGTTAAAGTTATATGCATTTTTTACTTTTAATACTTTAGAATTTAGAGCAACACCTACTGCACCATTTGTAATAATTTGATTTTGAGATGAAATAAATGTTTGAGTAAAGTTTGCATTATCTCCAGCCATTCCACCTGTTACAATCACTTTTTGATTAACAGATTGTATCCCTTTTAGAAATGATTCTCCATTTGTTTTATTTCCATCACTAAATGTTATTAGTAATTTTGTATCACTAGTACATAATTCTTTTGCTAAATCAACACCATTATTAAAAGAGTCTTTTCTTCTAACAAAGCTTGTTTTTAAAGTAGTATGCTCAAATGTTGAAATGGATATAACAGTTTTACATGTTGTAACTTCACTATTATTAATCTCACCATCTGTAGATGAACCAATACATATAGCTTGAGGTAAATTTTCTAATATATTCGTTGCAATTTCTTTTAAGATAGATTTTTTATCTCCACAGAATATTTGAATTAATATATTTTTTTCTTTTTTCAATGAATCAAAATCAATCAATTCATCTAAAGCTCCATAATTATAAGTGTAATTAAATGTTTTCATGAAATATTGTAGCATATAAAATAAGAATTTTAAAGAAATAAAAACCTTAAAAAGTACCTGAAATAGGGAAAATGTAACAAAAAAACGCAGCGCTATACTCAAGCTATACAAGCGCTAAATTCAGGCTATAAATCTCATGTAGAATTT
>CAJQLJ010000106.1 GCA_905479135.1 uncultured Campylobacterales bacterium
AGCTAAAAAAGAGATAAAGATATTTAAAGACGGAGCAGAAAAAAATGATCCATGTAAAGGAAGTAGTTATCATGGTTTTTATAAAATTGAAAGAGATGTAGTATCTTATATATCAAATTTTATTAAAGAAAATTAGAACTATAAATTAGGTGTAAATATTTCGCTCCAGCTGGTTTGGAGGCTTACACACCTGTCATTAAGTCATAATTTTTAATTAAATTTTTTAAGTATCTTGTTGCTTTTATTTTCTGATAAAAAACAAATCCAATGACAGGTAAAATACCTAATCCATAGGTAAATAAAATCGATAAAATTATAAGTAGAGTGATAAATAATGTATAAGAATTATCAAGTTCAGCATCAAGTATTAAAGAATTAGAGTCAAATTTTGCACTAAGAGTATACTTTAGAAATGTACCTATTGGATTTTTACTAATAGTTAGTATATTTTTATCAATACTGTGTTTATACTCTTTGTCTTTAGATAGTTGTTTATTTAAAAACTCATATAAATCTTTTTTGTCTTTTTTTAGTTTTAACTCTTTTACAACTTGAACATCAAACATTCCCATATGTAGCCTTGGTTTTATTTTTAGTATAACAAAAAACAAATGCTAGACTATTTTGTATATGATTAAAAATTATACAAGTGTATATAAAGTTTATTTTACTATTTTAAATTTTTTGCAATAAACGGTGCTATATTCATAACTATAAAAAGTCGTATTATATGATGAAGTGTTATATATGGAATATTAGCTGTTACTAAAATCGCAATTAGATTTATTTCAGCTTGTCCTCCTGGTGAGAAAGCTAAAAGTATTGAAACAACTGGAAAATCAAATAAATAGTATGTAAGACTTATAAATACTATTGAAATTAAAGCTAGTATTATAAAATGGCCAAGAGTAGCTATTAAAGTTTGTAAAATAGTTTTATAATCTACTCCTTTAAAAGTAAATCCAATAATAGTACCAAGTATAACTTGAACAAATTTTATAAGTTCATCGGGTATTTTTGTTTGTATTAAACCATTTGAGTGTATTAAAATACTTAGAATCATAGGACCTATTAAATAAGCAGCTGATATATTTAACTTTATTGCGATAAATGATCCTATTACTCCAACACAGGAAAGAATAAAAAGCTCTTTTAGATTTGTTTCTACTAGTGGTATAGTGATTATTTGGTTACCACTAATATCAAGATGAAAGATATATTGAATTATAAAAGGAAGTGTTGTTACTATAAAAAATAACCTTGAAGATTGCACAAGTGTTATTTTTGAAATGTTAGCTTTTATCTGCTCACCTATAATTACCATTTCAATAACACCACCAGGCATAGAACTTAAAAAAGCAGTCTTTTTATCAAAACTCAAAAATCTATTGTAGTAGTACATTCCACAAATTATAGTAATAATGGTATATGGAATAATAAGAAGTATAGAGAATATATACATATTAAGGTAGTCTAAGACTTCAGGTGTAAAAGCACTTCCAATCACTAATCCTATAATAATTCGTGCAGGAGTTGAGAAAATATGACTAGGTTTTTCTATATAGTTATTTTTAAATTGGATTAAAATTGATATTATAAAAATAGAACCTAAAAGCCAAGGAAGAGGTAGATTTAGATAAATAAACATTATTGAGCCTATAAGCCCAAATATAAGAGTAAGTATCATTTTAAAATATGATGAAAGTGTTTTCATTAAGCTCATTTATAATTGAATACATAATTGTAAGATATATTTGTTAAATTTGTAGCAATTGATATTAGATTAATTTTATTAGTTTAATATTAATTAAGAAAAGGATTATTAAATGTAAACAAAGAAAAATCTTAAGTATTTTAAGAAGCTCTTCTTTGATATAAAATCCTTAATAAATTAAGTCATATTAAATTATTTCTAAATTATATTGATAATTCAAATAGTTTTATTCAGTTTTATTTGATATAATCCAAAATTAATATAAAGGATTTAAATTGATTAAATATATACTATTCGCAATGCTTTCAATTTTAGTATTTAATGGATGTATTGTAGGAGATGTTGTAGCGCTTCCATTTAGAGTTACAGGTGCTATTGTTAATACAGTTGCTCCAGATGTAGTTGGTGATACTATAAGTACAACAGGTGATGTATTAGATAAAGCTATTCCTTTCTAATATTTCTATAGATGAATATTATTTTTAAAACTAGCATAATATTTATTTGACATATTAAAAATATGCCAAATAGATTTTATATATTATTTATCGTCAAAGTTTCCTATGATTTCTTTGGCTCTTTGTAAAGCTTTATCACTAGAATCTTTATCAAATGTTAATGCAATAGCCATTCTTCTTCCGACATGACTTTGAGGTTTTCCAAATACTCTAATGATAGAATCTTTTGCAAATGATTGATCATAAATATCAATTTTAGGATTGAAAGTATCATTTCTTGCTTTATAAGCAGCACTTGCACCTGCTCCATAATCAATATAATCTAAAGGAAGTCCTAAAACAGCACGTACATGTAGTGCAAACTCACTAGCAGATTGAGTAATCATAGTAACCATTCCTGTGTCATGAGGTCTTGGGCTTACTTCAGAAAAATATACTTCATCTCCCTTTACAAACATTTCAACACCAAAAATACCACGACCACCTAAGCCATCGGTTACAGTTTTTGCTATATCTTGAGCTTTTGTTTTTGCACTTTCACTCATGTTCATAGGTTGCCATGAAAAGATAAAATCACCATCTTGTTGAATATGTCCAATTGGTTCACAAAATACAGTTTGTTTTTCATTTCGTACTGTTAGCATTGTAATTTCATAATCAAAAGTAATAAATTCTTCTACGATTAATTCACTAGCATCCCCTCTAGCTTCTTTTGCTATTTCCCAAGAGTCTCTTAAATCATTTGCACTTTTTGCAACACTTTGTCCATGACCTGATGAACTCATTACAGGCTTAATTACACAAGGGAAACCCATTTTTTCTGCGGCTTTTTCTAAATCTTCGTAAGTACTTACAAACTCGTATCCACCAGTTTTAACACCAAGCTCAACTGCTGCAAATTCTCGAATGTTTTTTCTGTTCATTGTTTTATTTACTGCATCAGCATTTGGAATTACATGAAAACCTTCTTTCTCTGCTGTAAATAAAGCTTCTATATTAATAGCTTCTACTTCTGGTAAAATAAAGTCAGGTTTTTCTCTTCTAATTACATCTAAGATTTCTTCTTTATTTTTCATATTAATAGTATACGATCTGTTTGCTACTAATTGTGCCGGTGCGTTGTTATAGCTATCAACTGCAATTGTTTCAATTCCGAGTCTTTGTGCTTCTATAATAACTTCTTTTCCTAACTCGCCACTTCCTAAGAGCATTATTTTTATAGAGTCAGACTTTAAAGGTGCTGTGAAATTCATATTTTTTCCTTAATTTTTTTTATTTAATTTCATAATAAAATCTCAAATCATAGTTTAAAAGATTATTATTTTTTATAACAGATTCTAGTATTTCTAAATACTTATCTCCAATACCAGAATATTTTAGCATTGTTTGTGATAATTCTAAGCCCATTGGATTTTTATTTCTAATTCTAATTTCATATCTTTTTTTATGAAAAGATTTATAAGCTGCATGTCTATTTAGATTTAATATATACCCTCTAATAGAATCTTGTAAAGTATTAAATACTCTAATAAAATGCTTAGAATCAGCTTCTCTTCTTTGTGGAATAATGCCATTTTTTGCATCATAAGTCCAATGTCCAAAAATATTATTAGCTTCTTTTGTAAATCTACTTTTCCCCCAAGCACTTTCAACTGCGGCTTGTGCAATACTTTGAGAAGGAGGAATGACATCTATTTTCATCATATAAGATTTTAAATCGTAAAGCTCTTTTATTCTATACTTTTTTTTGAGATGTTTAAGTTGTGCTAATTGTTTTTTATTAATTGTTTTTTTTAGTTTACTAGTAGAAAATAAATTTTTAATAAAATTTCTTTCTTCTAAGACTTTTAAGTTTTCTTTTTTTGTCAATTTATAAATAAATTCAGAAAAATATTTTTTTGATTTCTTTGTATCTTTTATCTCATAATATTCACTAGGCATTCCATTTGCAAATAAACTTTGAGAAAAAGTTATTAAAATTACGAAAAAAAAGCTAGTCAATCTCATATTTATTTACTTTATAGCTGTAAATATATTTTTTACAGCACCTTTAAAATAGATAGTACCTTGAACTAATGATAATGTAAGTTCTTCATCACTCTTAGGATAAACAAAAGTTTTGTCAGAAACTAGATTTAAACTATTTGCTCTCAAAAAACAAGCAGCCATACCAGTTCCACAAGCTAATGTTTCTCCCTCAACTCCTCTTTCATAAGTACGAACCTTAATAGTCTTTTCTTTTTTTTCTATTTTTGCAAAATTAACATTTGCATTATGTTCATATCTCATTTTTGAACATAAATCATGATCGTAGTCATCTAAATCATCTACAATAGTTACTAAATGTGGAACACCAGTATCGACTAAATACCAAATAAAACCATATTGTTCAAACTCTTCTTTTATAAGCTTAGGAGCAGTTAATTCTGTTTCAACTATATCTTCTTCAACAATAGATTTTATTAATCCTGCACCTGTTAAAAATTTCATTGAATTTGGAGCTAAACCATTTTTGTAAGCATAATGAGCACATGCTCTAGTACCGTTACCACACATTGAAGCTGGGCTTCCATCGCTATTATAAAATAGCCATTCGAAGTCTGCTTTTTCGTTTGGAACAATTACTATTAAACCATCAGCTCCTATTCCCTCGGTTCTATTACAAAGATCAATTGCTTCTTTTGAATAATCTTTCTTTATAAATGTATGAAAAATAACAAAGTCATTTCCACTGGCACTATATTTTGCATATGTCATATAATTTCTCCTATGATTCTTTTGACTTCTTTTTCTAGATGATTTTTATCTTTTGAATTATCTATTATCATATCTGCTAAGTTTTTTTTCTCTTCTATGTTCATTTGATTAGATATTTTTAATAAAGCTTCATCTTTACTAATTTTATCGCGAATCATTAACCTTTGAATTTGAATATGATTAGGAGTATAAACCACTAAAGACCTAGGAATTGGATAACGCATTTTCTCAAAGAATAAAGGTATATCAATAAAATAAGACTTGTGTTGTAATTCTAATATTTCTGATTTTTTTATAATTTCTTCTTTTATAAGTGGGTGAAGTAAGGCTTCTAATTTAAGTTTATTCTCTTCATTTGAAAATATAATTTTACCTAGTTCTTTTCTTATAACTTTTCCATCTTCAACATATTTATCACCAAATAATGAAGCTATTTTATAAGAGTTTTCATCTAATAATCTATGTGCAATTTGATCTGCATCAATTATTGAAAAACCATGAAGTTTAAAGAGATTACAAACTGTACTTTTCCCTGTAGAAATTCCACCTGTTAGGGCAATTGCATTTTTAAATAAATTATTAATCATTTGAGATTCTACAATAAATAAGATTTATTTAAATTTAATAGTGGTTTTGATGTCTGGAAATATCAATCCTTAATATTTATAAACATTTTGATATAATTCCAAAAATATATAAATTAATCAAAGATTAAAGTAAAGATAATTAAAAAGGTGAATAATGAGCACAGTTAGTTACAAAGACGCAGGGGTTGATATTGATGCTGGGAATCAGTTTGTAGAAAATATTAAACCATATGTAAAATCAACAATGATACCAGGTGTTTTAGGTGGAATAGGTTCTTTTGCTGGAGCATTTGAATTACCTACTGGATATAAGCAACCTGTAATTCTTTCTGGAACTGATGGAGTTGGTACAAAACTTAAGTTAGCAATTGATTGTAAACAATTTGATACAGTAGGAATTGATTTAGTTGCTATGTGTACAAATGATTTATTATGTAACTTTGGTGAACCATTATTTTTCTTAGATTACTATGCAACTGCTAAACTTGAAGTTGAAGAAGCAACAGATGTTGTTAAAGGTATTGCTGAGGGTTGTATTAGATCTGAGTGTGCTTTAGTTGGTGGAGAAACTGCTGAAATGCCCGGAATGTATAAAGAAGGTGACTTCGATTTAGCAGGTTTTTGTGTTGGAATTGCAGAAAAAGAAGAATTGAATAGAATCGAAAGAATTGCAGCAGGAGACACTTTAATTGCATTACCATCTTCTGGTATTCATTCAAATGGTTTCTCACTAGTTAGAAAACTATTACTTGATAAATTAGGAATGACTTTAGATGATGATTTCCAAGGGAAACCTCTAAAGGATGTATTATTAGAACCAACTAGAATTTATGTAAAAGAATTTAAAGCTAACAAAGATAATATTAATGCACTTGCTCATATAACTGGTGGTGGAATTACTGAAAATTTACCAAGAGTTTTACCTGATAATTTAAAAGCAGTTGTAAAAAGAGATTCTGTTAAAGTTTTACCTATCTTTGAATTTATGGGTGCTCATGTGGAATTAGAAGAAATGTACAGAACATTTAATATGGGTGTTGGTATGGTTCTTGTAGTAAATCCTTCAAATGTAGATGCAGTTTTAGCAAATACAGATGGATATGTTATTGGTGAAATAGCAGAGGGTGAAAAAGGTGTAGAGTACGTATAGTACTCAAAACCTTCAAGCTCTTTTTACATTCTTTCCTTATCTAAAAAAATAAATCAACTTTTCAAAATACTTTTAGCACTGTTACTTTTTTACCTATAAACATTTTTTAAATATGTAAACATAGACATTAACTACAAGATAATTATGTTTTCTGATAAAATAATTTAAATGTTAAGTATATTGATCAGGTAATTGATTCTAGTTAACTAGCTGCTATATTTAAAGAAATCAAATAGTATACTATTTAACTCAAGTATATTTAGTATTATTTAAAAGATTTAAGGAGAGAGAGATGAAAATTTTAAATATCAAAGCTTTGCTAAGCATGTTACTAATCCTTGGTACTTTTGGATTAGCAAATGCTTCACAAGACAAACAAAAAGTTGTTTATCATATTAACTATGATAATCCTAAACAACAAGCAGGTGCATTAAATAATATACAAAATCACATTAATGCAGTGGGAAAAGAAAACTTAGAAATAAGAGTTGTTTTACATGGTAATGGCTTAAGCTTACTACTAGATCCAGATTCATTAAGTAAAGTAAAAATGAAATATGCAAATGCTAATGACAATATGCAATCAAAAATCTCAAGCTTAAAAGATCAAGGTATCAATTTTAATGTTTGTGCAAATACATTAAAAGGTAGAAATATAGGTTTTGAAGATGACTTATATGATGTAACTAAAGCTGATATTGTTCCAAGTGGTGTAGCCGAATTAGCTATATTACAAGGAAAAGGTTTTGCTTATATTAAACCTTAATCTTCAAAAGTAAAAAATGAAAGAGATTAACTCTCTTTCATTTCAATAAATAAAAAATGTGAACTATTTATTGCTTTTATACTAAGCATACTTTCTTTTGTAATCTCTAAGGCATCACCTTCATTCATTTCAATATCATTTATTCTTGATGAACCTTCAATTTGTACAAAATAGATTTGTCTTGCTATATCTATTTTATGTTCTAAATTTTTATTATTTTCAAGTTTTGAAACATAGATGTTTATGTCTTGATAGATTTTTATTTCTGCATTACCATCTTGTGAAGAAACAATATTTAAAAGTTTATCTTTTTTATCTTCTTCTTTAAATCTTTGAGATCCATAAAGTCTTGGAAGTGATTTAGCAGGTGGAATAATCCAAATTTGAAGAAGCCTTAACTTTTCTGAATTATGAATATTATGTTCACTGTGATAAATACCATCACCAGCACTTAAGTACTGAACATCACCTTTTTTTAAAGTTTCAGAATTACCCATAGAGTCTTTGTGTGTTATTTCTCCTTGTACAACATAAGAAATAATTTCCATATCCGAATGAGGATGGGTATCAAAACCTGAATTAGGATGAACAATATCATCATTAAGTACTCTTAATACTCCAAAATTAATATTATCAGGATTTCTATATTCAGCAAAAGAGAAATGAAATCTAGATTCTAGCCATCCTAAATTTGAACTTCCCATATTTTCTTTAGATAGTTTTTTTAGCATTTAAACTCCTT
>CAJQLJ010000107.1 GCA_905479135.1 uncultured Campylobacterales bacterium
ATTAAATCAGCTTTAATTATTGCAGCTATTATTTCTATATTAACTACATTTGGTATTCTTTTCTCTATCCTTTTTGAGGCAATTGAATTTTTTCAAATGAGAAGTTTTTGGTACTTTATCACTGGTATGGAGTGGTCTCCTGGTGTTGAAGGAAGTAAATTTGGTGCTGTTCCAATTTTTGCAGGAACATTTGTAATTACAATTATTGCTCTAATGGTTGCTATTCCTGTAGGTTTAGGAAGTGCTATTTATATGAGTGAATATGCAAGTTCAAATACTAGGGATTATATAAAACCAATACTTGAAGTATTAGCAGGAATTCCTACAGTTGTTTATGGTTTTTTTGCAGCTATTACAGTTGCACCTATGATTGTAAAAGCTGCAGATGCAGTTGGTTTAGAAGCCACTTTTAATTCAGCATTAGCATCAGGTGTGGTAATGGGAATTATGATTATTCCTGTTATTTCCTCATTATCCGATGATGTAATTCGTGCAGTTCCAGATTCTCAACGAAAAGCTGCTTTAGGATTAGGATTAACTCAAGGTGAAACTATTAGAGATATTGTAATTCCATCTGCACTTCCTGGAATAATCTCTGCATCACTTCTAGGACTTTCAAAAGCCTTAGGTGAAACAATGATTGTAGTTATGGCAGCAGGATTACGACCAAATTTATCATGGAATCCTTTAGAAGATATGACAACAGTAACTGTAACAATTGTAAATTCGTTAGTTGGTGATTTTGAGTTTGATTCACCAGAAACACTTTCTGCTTTTGCTTTAGGATTAATGTTATTTGTTGTTACCTTAATTCTAAATATTATTTCATTAAGTTTAATTAGAAAATTCAAAGAAAAATATAAAGTGAATACATTATGATTAAAAGAAAAAAGAAAAATAAACAAAACCCTTTTTACGATGCATCATTAGATAAAAGACATGCAAGTGCAAAAAGATTCAAAAGATTTACATTGACATCTTTAATCTTCTCAATAGCATTTTTAGCTTTCTTTTTAGTTGATATAATAGGAAAAGGAACGCCAGCATTTAAAGTTACATATTTACATGTAAATGTTACATATAATGAAAAAACAATTGATGACTCAAGATTTGCAGTTGAGAAAAAGTATAGAAAGATAATTTCAAGATCATGGTTAAGAGATTTACCAAAGCAAGTTAGAGAAAATCCTAATCTTATGAATACAACTCAAACAATGTGGGTTTTAGCAGATGATCAAGTTGATCAATATTTAAAAGGTCATCATTATAAATTAAAAAGAAAAAATAAAGCTTTAGTTGATGATATGAAAGCACAAGGAAGAGTTGACACAAGGTTTAACTCAATATTCTTTTTAAATGGAGATTCAAAAATTCCTGAAAATGCTGGACTGTTTTCTGCAATGGTTGGTTCGATATTAACCTTAATGATTACAATGATTGTAGCTTTTCCATTAGGAGTAATGACAGCAATTTACTTAGAAGAATTTGCAGAAGACAATAAATTCACAAGATTTATAGAAGTAAATATCAATAATCTTGCCGCTATTCCTTCTATCCTTTTTGGTTTACTTGGACTTGCTGTATTTATCAATCTGTTTGGAATGCCAAGATCTTCACCTTTAGTTGGTGGATTAACATTAGCTCTTATGACTTTACCTATTATTATAGTAAGTTCAAGAGCTGCATTAAGAGCAGTACCTGATAGCATTAGACAAGCAGGCTATGGATTAGGCTTAACTAAAATTCAAGTAACAAAAGATCATGTTTTACCATTAGCTTTTCCTGGTATTTTAACAGGTTCAATTATTGGTTTAGCACAAGCTATGGGTGAAACTGCACCACTTATTATTATAGGAATGATTGCATTTATTCCAGATGCTCCAGGAAGTATTATGGATGCGGCTACGGTTATGCCAGCACAATTATTTACATGGGCGGGAATGCCTGAGAGAATGTATATTGAAAAAACAGCTGCAGGTATTATGGTATTACTTAGTATATTAATATCATTAAATGCAATAGCGATATATTTACGAAAAAAATATGAAGTTAAATGGTAGAAGGGAAAATTAAAATGTCAAAAGATAATAAAACAAAAGTAAAAGTAGAAGAGCTTAACCTATGGTATGGAAAAAATCATGCCTTACATGAAATAAGTGCAAATATATATGAAAATAAAATTACAGCTTTAATTGGACCTTCTGGGTGTGGAAAATCAACATTTTTGAGATGTTTAAACAGAATGAATGACTTAATATCAAGTGTAAATATTGAAGGAAAAGTTACAATTGATAAAAAAAACATTTATGATAAAGATGTTGATGAAGTTAGTGTTCGTAAGAAAATTGGTATGGTATTTCAACAACCAAATCCTTTCCCAAAATCTATTTATGACAACGTTGCCTATGCACCTATTAAACATGGAATAGTATCTAAAGGAAAAGAATGTGATGAACTTGTTGAAAATTCTTTACGTAAATCAGGACTTTGGGACGAAGTTAAAGATAAATTAAATGATCCAGGAACTTCACTTTCAGGTGGTCAACAACAAAGACTTTGTATTGCTAGAACAATCGCTGTTAAACCAGAGGTTATTTTAATGGATGAGCCAACATCAGCACTTGACCCAATTTCTACTGAAAAAATTGAAGCACTTATGTTAGAACTTAAAAAAGATTATACAATTATAGTTGTAACGCATAATATGCAGCAAGCAGCAAGAGTTGCAGATTATACTGCATTTTTTCATCTTGGAAAATTAATTGAATATGCTGAAACTGAAACTATTTTTGTTAACCCATCAAATAAAAAAACAGAAGATTATATTACGGGGAGATTTGGATAATGTTAAAAATTTATGAAGAAAAAAGAAATAATATTAAAAAAGAAGTTATATTTATTGGTAATAATGTTATTGATGCTTTAGAATCATCATTAAAAATATTAAAAAATGATGATATATCAGCACTTAAAGAAATAGATCTTTCGGTAAAAAAATTGTCTAATAAATCAGATGAAATTGATAATTTAATAGTTACAGCTTTAGCTTTATATTCACCAGAAGCAAAAGATTTAAGAGAAATGGTTTCTTATTTAAAAATTACGAATGAACTAATAAGAGCTGCTTCAAATGTTAAAGGTTTTATGAAAATATTTAGAAAAGCATTTTCTGATGATTTAAATACTAATACAATTTTAGAATTTACAATTCCTCTACATAAATCTGCATTATTATCACTTCGAACAGCAATATCAATGATTGATGAAACTAATGACAGCCATACGGAAGAAAAGTATCATAAAGTGATAGTAGAAGAAAGTAAAGCAGCAGATTTATATGCAATGGTTGAAAAGAATATTTTAAAATTAATTTCTAAGAATCTTGAATTATCAAAAGAATATTTTGATATATTAAGTAGTCTTAGAAGACTTGAGAGAACAGCGGATAGAGCATCTTCTATTGCAAGTCTAGCATTATTCGCCCATCTTGGTGGAGATATAATGAAATCATAATTTATGATATAATTGATTATGAAAAATCCAATAACAAACATAAAAACATATTTTAGTTCAAATTTTGAGGTATTAATAGCTACGATTATTTTTATCTTGATATTTGCAATAGGTCTTCCTTTTCACAAAGCAATAATCTTCATGTTAGAATTTATTGTAGTAATGGAAGTAGTAAAAATGATCTCTGATTTTATTAAAAAAGAGAAACTGAGACTTAGATTTGTAATTGATATTTTTATCATCTTTCTAATAAGAGATGTAATAATTTTATCTACGGACAAGTATAGAGATTATATTGAGATTACTTTCCTTTTATTTACAATATTTATTTTCTTTATTTTTAGAATATTTGCAATTAAATTTTCACCTGGTGTGATTAAAATATCTAAAGATACAGTAATTGAATATGAAGATGATCGCCCAAATAATAAAATCAATACCGAGGAAAATAATAAAAAAAATGACAAATAATCTTATTTTGATTGTTGAAGATGAAGAAGATATACTAGAACTTCTTGAATACTCTTTACAAAAAGAGGGTTTTGAAACTATAGGTTTTTTGAATGTAGATAATAATTTAAAAAAAGTTTTACAAGAAGAGGATATTAGTTTAATACTAATGGATAGAAACCTTCCTGGAAGTGAAGGTACTACCTTTATTAATGAAATAAAAAAAGAAGGTTATGATAATCCAGTTATTTATGTAACTGCAAAAGACAAAGATGAAGATGTAATTGATGGTTTTGAAGCACATGCTGATGATTATATAACTAAACCTTTTAACTTAAAAGAGTTAAATGCTAGAGTTAAAGCTGTAATAAAAAGAACATCAAAACAAATAGATTTCTTAAAAGTTAAAGATATAACTTATAAAGCTAATAATAAGAAGTTTTACATAGAAGATAAAGAAATAGACTTAACTCATCTTGAACATGACTTATTTTTGGAATTTGTTAAAAATAAAGACATTCTACTAAGTAGAGAACACTTACTAAATAGCGTATGGGAAGATTCACTAGATAAAAAAATCAAAACTGTAAATGTTGCAATAAAGAGATTAAAAACAAAGATAGATCCAGAAGGAAAAAAGGATTATATAAAATCCGTAAGAGGTGAAGGCTACATATTTTGCTAAAAATACACCAACTCTTTTTTCGAACATTTATTTTAATCTTTCTAGGAATTCTTTTAACTCTAACTATAGTTACATACTTTTGGTCAAAAAATATTTATATTAATCAAATTGAAAAAAATCTTGTACAGAATATTGATACATTTTCAATTGTATTAAAAGATTTAAAAAATATTGATAGCATTATCAAAAATCTAAAAGAGAAAATAAATCTAAGAATCACAATTATTGATGTAAATGGTAAAATAATAGCCGAAAGTGATGAAGATAAAAACTTAATGGAAAATCATTCCAATAGAGAAGAAATAATTCAGGCAAAAAATTTAGGAATTGGAAAAATTGTAAGATTCTCAAATACTATAAATAAAGAACTTTTATACATTACTAAAAAAGTAAGTATAAATAAAAATACTTATTTTATAAGAATGGCAGATTATACAGATAAAATTACAGATAATTTTATAAAACTTACTGCACAAATATTTTCTTTTATTGCATTTTTCTTAATTATAGGATTCTTAGCAACATATTTTATTAGTATTAAAATAAAAAACGAAACAGAATCTATTTTAGATTTTTTAACACAATTATCAGTTAAAAGACCTACTTATAAATTAAAATCAAGATATACAAAAGAATTTTATGAAATAACAAGACTTTTAAATAAAGTAGCATTAAAACTATCGAAAAAAGAGAAACAAAAAGCAAAACAAACAGCAAAGTTAAAAATTGCTAATAGACAAAAAGATGAAATAATATCTGCATTATCCCATGAATTTAAAAATCCAATTGCAATTATTTCAGGATATAGTGAAACAATTATGAACGATGATGAAATGCCAGAGCTTATGAAGAAAAAATTTTTAAATAAAATCCATTCAAATGCAAATAAAATGTCTAATATTATTGACAAATTAAGACTGACATTAAAATTTGAAGAAGGAAAGCAAGAATTGATTTTATCTCCATGCTCGATAAAAAAAATAATTGAAGATATCGTTCCTGATTTAAAAGAAAAATATAAGAATAGAGAAATTCTAATTATAGGCAAAGATATAAGTCTTAAAGTTGATGAAACACTAATAAGTATGGCAATATCTAATTTAGTTGAAAATGCGTTAAAATATTCAGAAGATGAAATAATTGTAGAGCTTTCTAATGATTCCATTATAATAAAAGATAAAGGTATCGGACTTGAAGCAAGAGAATTAGAAAAAATAAAACATAAGTTTTATAGAGTCTCAAATAATGGATGGAATAACTCATTAGGTTTAGGCTTATTTATAGTACAATCAATACTTTCACTACATAAATTTTCACTTGAAATTACTTCAGAATTTAATAAGGGTTCTGAATTTATAATAAAATATTAAATAATACTTAAATTAAGTATTATTTAAGTATTACTACACTATTATTCCACCTCATTAATAAAAGCGGAGAAAATAAATGAAATTTACTCAAATGGCAAAAGCCAACGAAATCGAAAGAGATTGGATAGTAATTGATGCAACTGATAAAGTATTCGGAAGAATAATTACAGAAGTAGCAACTATTCTTAGAGGTAAAAATAAACCTTACTATACACCTCATGTTGATTGTGGAGATTACGTTGTAATCATTAATGCTTCTAAAGCAAAGTTTTCTGGTAATAAATTAGAAACTAAAAATTATTATACTCACTCAGGGTATTTTGGTAGTACAAAAACTCACAAAATGTCTGATATGTTTGAAAATAATCCAGAAAAATTATATAAATTATCAACAAGAGGTATGCTTCCAAAGACTACACTTGGAAAAAATATGTTAAAAAAATTAAAAGTTTATGCAGATGCTAATCACCCACATACTGCACAAATTAAAGGACAAAACTAATGGCAAAAGTTTACGCAACTGGAAGAAGAAAAACATCTATAGCTAAAGTATGGCTAGAAGTTGGTAACGGTCAACTAACAATCAATGGTCAATCTTTAGACGTATGGTTAGGTGGACATGAAGCAATTAAAAAAAGAGTTATGCAACCATTAGAAGTAGCTAAACAAGAGACTTCAGTTAATATTGTTGTTAAAACTTTAGGTGGAGGTTACTCTGCACAAGCTGATGCTGTTAGACATGGTATTTCTAGAGCTTTAGTTGCTTATGATGAGCAATTCAGAGCTATATTAAAACCTTATGGTTTATTAACTAGAGATGCTAGATCGGTTGAAAGAAAGAAATACGGAAGAAGAAAAGCAAGAAAAAGCGGTCAATTCTCAAAAAGATAGATTCAATTTTTCAAAGATTTTATATCTTTGTATTTTCAAAAAGGGAACAACAATTGTTGTTCCCTTTTTTTATACACTTTAAGTTATTAATATTCTAAAAAACTATACAATACATAATGAGATTTATAATAATATTCCTAATAGTCTTTCTTAATGTTCAAGCAAGTACATTAAACTTATCAATAAGTTCAAGCCCTAGTAGATTAAACCCTATTTTAGCAAATGATACTGCCAGTTCCCAAATAGCAAATTGGATTTTTAATGGTTTATTTAAATATGATAAAGATGGAAAACCAACTGAAGATTTAGCACTTTCTTATACTTTTGAAACAGATACAAAACTAATTGTAAATTTACGAAAAAATGTAAAATGGCATGATGGAAAAGAATTTACTTCTAAAGATGTTGTATTTACATACAATACTATTTTAGACCCAAAAGTTTTTAATTCAATAAAATCTAATTATAAAGAAGTACATTCCGTTAAAGCATTAGATGACTATACAATCGAAATTATTTATAAAAAAGCTTATTTTAAAGCTTTAGAAATATGGATGGTTGGTATACTTCCATATCATATATTAAAAGATGAAAAAAACTTAATGACAAGTTCTTTTAATAAAAATCCAATAGGAACTGGACCTTATACTTTAGAAAGTTTTAAAGTTGGTCAAGATATAAAATTAAAAGCAAATGATACATACTTCGAGGGAAAACCAAAAATTGATGAATTATTATATAAATTTATTCCAGATACAAATACATCTTTTCTATTTTTAAAACAAAAAAAATTGGACTTATCAAGTTTAACACCTCTTCAAATTGATAGACAAATTGACAATGACTTTAAAAAATCATTTGAAATTATTGAAAGCCAAAGTTTTTCATATAGCTATGTAGGACTAAATTTAAAAAATGAAAAATTTAAAGATATTAGAATTAGAAGAGCATTATCTTTAGCAATAAATAGACAAGAATTAGTTGATATTTTATTTTTTGGTCATGGTAAGATATGTAATGGTCCATTTTTACCAGGAAGTTTTGCATATGATGAAAAAACTAAAGTAGTAAGACAAAATATAAAAGAAGCAAAAAAACTTTTAAAAGAATTAGGGTATGACAAAAATAATCCATTTACCTTTGAACTGGTTACAAATACTGGGAATGACACAAGAATAAATGCAGCTCAAATACTTCAATACCAGTTATCAAAAGTTGGAATAACTATGAAAATAAGAGTAATGGAATGGCAAGCTTATTTAAACACTGTTGTACATCCAAGAAATTATGAGGCAATTTTACTTGGCTGGTCTTTATCTTTAATGCCTGATGCTTATCCTTTATGGCATTCAAGTTCTGATAAAACAGGAAGATTTAACTTAGTTGGATATTCTAATAAAGAAGTTGATAAATTAATTGAGAGAGGTTCTACTACAATTAATAAAAATGAATTAAGTAAGATATATAAAAGTATATTTAAGAAAATTACAGATGATATTCCATACTTATTTTTATATATACCAAACTCAATCACAGTTGTTAATAATAAAATAAAAAATATCAAGCCTGCTTTTACAGGAATTACACACAATCAAAAAGATTGGATAAAACCTTAGACAAATTAAGAAGGAAATTTTTGAAAAAAAATATTATATTATTCGATTTAGATGGAACACTAATCGATTCAACAGATGCAATTGTATCGACTTTTATGTATTCATTTAAAGAAATGAATTTCAATTTTAAAGGAAATGAAGAAGATATAAAGTCATATATAGGTTATCCTTTGGATATTATGTATGCAAACTTAGGAATTGAAGAAAATAGAGTTTGGGATTTTGTAGCTTCTTATAAAAATAGATACAAAAAAATATCAAAACAAAAAACAACTTTACTTCCAGATGCACTAAAAGCAGTTCAATTAGCAGCAACAATTGCTCGAGTTTCAGTAGTCACTACAAAAACTAGACTATATACAATGCCTTTATTAGAACATTTTAAAATGAGTGAACATTTTGAAATAGTAACAGGTAGAGAAAATGTAGAAAATCCAAAACCACATCCTGAACCTATATTAATTACATTAGAACAAATGAATTATGACAAAAATATTCATAATGTTTGGATGATTGGAGATACAAAACTTGATTTGATTGCAGCAAATGATGCGAATATAAATTCAATTGCAGTACTTTGTGGATATGGAAAAGAAGAAGAATTACTAAAATATACTAAAAATATTTCTAAAAATGCATTAAGCGCAATAGAATTTATAAGATCTATTTCTTAATATAATATTAAAATAATTTATTAATATTATATTAGAAATTTATTTTAATCTTATTTATAGATACAGAACCATATGATAAAATATTACTTATACAATAGCTAACTTCGATGTTTATGAGATTATTAACAAGTCTTATTTTATAGACAAAGTCCATTTCCTAACATTATTTTATTAAATCTACAACTTATTTATGTATAAAAAAGTAACATGTATAAAAAATTCAATAAAAATTATAGTTATATCTAAGTTAAAAATATGTATAATACTACAGACTAATTAAAAAATTTAAGTCAAAATTAATTTTAAGGAGCCTCTATGTTAGAAATTAGATGGCATAGCCGTGCAGGTCAAGGTGCAGTAACTGGTGCTAAAGGACTTGCTTCTGTTGTTGCTGAAACTGGAAAACAAGTACAAGCATTTGCTTTTTATGGTTCAGCTAAAAGGGGTGCGTCAATGACTGCCTACAATAGAATTGATGATGAAGTAATTTTAAATCATGAAAAATATATGGAACCAAATTTTGTATTTATTTTGGATCCAGGATTAACTTATACTGATGATATTACAGCTAATGGTACAGATGAAACTAAATATATTATTACAACACACCTTAGCAAAGAAGAAGTAATTGCAAAAGTACCAAAACTTCAAGGAATTGAAGATAGAGTATTTATATTAGATTGTTTTCAAATTTCAAGAGAAACTATTGGAAAAGCAATTCCAAATACTCCAATGCTTGGTGCATTTATGAAAGTAAGCGGAATGTTCGAATTAGAATATTTCAAAGAAGCGATGAAAGGTGTATTAAAAAAATTACCTCAGAATCTTATTGATGCAAATATGATTGCAATCCAACGAGCTTATGATGAAGTTCATTAAAGGATAAGAAAATGTCAAATAAACCAATTAGTGAAATGGGATGGGATGAATTAGTACCTGGTGCTGCTTTATATACTTTCCAAGGAGATGTAGATTATAACATTAGTGAGATGCAACCTGAAGATAGATTATATTCAGAAACAAGCTCAAAAGCAATGTCTGTAGGAGACTGGAGAGTTATAAAACCAGTTTGGAATTCTGAAACATGTATTGATTGTCAAAATTGTTGGATTTTCTGTCCAGATACTTCAATCATTGCAAGAAATAAAGAGATGAAAGGTGTAGATTATGATCACTGTAAAGGATGTGGATTATGTGTAAGTGTATGTCCTACTAATCCAAAATCTTTATTAATGTTTAATGAATATGAAACAGTTGAAGATGCTCTTGCTCAATGGCCAGAGAAAAAAAAGAAAGGTGAATAAAAGATGAATAACAAAGAAATGAACCTGAAAGGTGTTGAAGTTTGGGATGGAAACATGGCAAACTCTCAAGCATTTAGACAAGCAGATGTTGATGTTATTGCTGCTTATCCAATTACACCATCTACTGCAACTGTTGAAAACTATTGTACTTTCCATGCAAATGGATATGTTGATGGTGAAGTAATTATGACAGAATCAGAACATGCTGCAATGAGTGCTTGTATTGGTGCTGGTGCTGCTGGTGGAAGAGTTGCAACTGCAACATCTTCACAGGGTTTAGCACTTATGATTGAAACTTTATATCAAGCATCTGGTATGAGAATTCCAGTAGTTTTATGTCTTGTAAATAGAGCTTTAGCAGCACCTTTAAATGTAAATGGTGATCATTCAGATTTATATTTAACAAGAGATGCTGGATGGGTTTCAATTGATGCATTCTCGCCACAAGAAGCTTATGATATGACTTTAATGTCATTTAAAATTTCTGAGCATCCTGCAGTTAGACTTCCTGTAATTTCTAACCAAGATGGATTTATGACTTCTCATACTGCTCAAAATGTTATTCCATTAAAAGATGAAGTCGCTTCAAAATTTGTTGGTGATTATTTACAAGTTAATGCATTATTAAACTTTGACAAACCAGTAACTCATGGTGTACAAACAGAACAAGATTGGCACTTTGAGCATAAAGCAAAACAACATGATGCTTTAATGGGTTCTAAAAAAGTAATTGAGGAAACTTTTGCAGAGTTTAAAGAACTAACAGGAAGAGAATATAAAGTAGTTGAATCTTATGGTATAGAAGATGCTGATGTTGCAATAGTATGTCTAGGTTCAACTTTTGAAACTGCAAAACTTGCAATTGATCAAATTAAAAAAGAAGAAGGTATAAATGTAGGTGTTGTAGCTCCTAGAGTATTTAGACCTTTTCCACTTGAAGAAATTGCAGCTTCTTTACAAACTGTAAAAGCAGTAGCTTGTATGGACAGATCAGCTCCTGGTGGAACAGTTGGTGCTTTATATAATGAAGTGTCAGGTGCTTTAATCAACTCACAGAACAGACCTTTAGTTACTAACTTAATCTATGGATTAGGTGGTAGAGATATGACTGTTGCTGGATTGAAAAACATCTTTAGAACACTAGATAAAGATTCAAAAGACGGAAAAATTAATGGCAAAATTCAAACACTAGTTGGTGTTAGAGGACCTGCTCTTAGTTACTATGACGTGGAGGGAAAATAACAATGAGTACTCAAAAAGTAATTAAAAACTTAAAATCATTTTCAACAGCTGCTGAAAGATTTGAAGGTTCACACCTTTTATGTCCAGGTTGTGCTCACTCTATTATTGTAAGAGAAGTTTTAAATGCAACTAATGACAACTTGGTAGTTTCAGCTTCTACAGGATGTTTGGAAGTTTGTACAGCAATTTACCCACATACTTCTTGGGATTGTTCGTGGATTCATATTGGATTTGAAAACTCTTCAACTGCAATGGCAGGTGTTGAAACAATGAATAAAGCATTGAGAAACAAAGGGAAAATTAGTGAAGATACTCCAACACCTAAATTTGTAACATTTGGTGGAGATGGATCGACTTATGATATTGGATTCCAATGGATTTCTGGTTGTTTTGAACGTGGGCATGATATGATGTATGTTTGTTTAGATAATGAAGTATATGCAAATACAGGAGGACAAAGATCATCTTCTACTCCAATTGGTGCTTCAACAACTACTGCACCTGCTGGTTCTACATCATATGGTGAAAAAAGACAAAAAAAAGATATAGTATCAATTATGGCAGCACATGGTTCACCTTATGTTGCACAAGTTGCTCCTAATAAATGGAAAGATATGGTTAAAAAAATCCAAAGAGGTTTTGATACAGAAGGTCCTGTATTTATAAATGCTATGTCTGCATGTACAACTGAATGGAAATTCGCTCCAAATCAAACTATTGAAGTTTCTGATTTAGCAGTTGATTCACTTGTATTTCCTTTATATGAAATTATTGATGGTAGAGAGTTAAATATCACTTATAGACCAAAGAATATAATTCCAGTAAAAGACTATTTAGCTGCACAACCTAGATTCAAACACTTATTTACTCCTCAATATGAATACATTATTGATGAATGGCAAAAAAGAATTGATGAAAGATGGGAGTTCTTACAAAAAAGAGAAGAAATCAGACTTTAGCTTCTTGTTCTTTGAGTATGAACTACTCAAAGAACACAAACTCTCAAATAAAATATACTAAAAACTAAACTATCATTAAATCAATCTTTGTCATTCTATTAAAAAA
>CAJQLJ010000108.1 GCA_905479135.1 uncultured Campylobacterales bacterium
ACATTAAGATTAGATTCTTCAGAATTGTTTGATAGTGGTGCTGGTTTATTTGATGATGAAACAACTAGATTTTTTGATTCTGGTGTTACTAATGCTGACTTCTATCCAAGTGGAAACTATTTATTTGCAGATATTATAGACATAGGTGCTAGACATACTTGCAGACTTACAGCTAGTTTATCTCAAACATCAGATAACCCAGACGATTTATTTGATAACAGATCAGGATTATTTGATACTGCTTCTTCTAACTTTGATGGAGATACACCAGCTAATGCAAATGCACATTTAGAAATTGCAACTTCTGATGACAATATAACTTATACAGCTTTCCAAAACTTTGTAATAGGAGATTACACAGCAAGGTACTTTAAATTCAGAGTAGTATTAATTTCAAGAGATTTATCTTCAACTCCTGTAGTTGATGAAGTTACAGTAACTATTGATATGCCTGATAGAATATTTAGTGGTAATGATATTATATCTGGTGTTGGAACAAAAACTGTGGTATTTACAAATCCATTTAAAACTGTTAATTATGCAATAGGACTTACGATGGAAGATGCAAACACGGGCGATTTCTTCACAGTATCTAACAAAACTATAAATGGTTTTGATGTTTTATTTAAAGATTCTGGTGGAACAAATATATCAAGGACGTTTGATTTCATTGCAAAGGGACATTAAAAAGAGTATAAGAAATTATGGCACAACACGATTTAAATATAGCAAACCAATCTTTTCCATCTTTTAGATCGGATTTAAATAACGCATTAACTGCATTAAATTCTAATCATATTGGTTCATCAAGACCTAGTTCAGCAATCGCTGGAACAATTTGGATAGACAGTTCAGTAACAGATACTTATTCAATTAAAGTTTTTGACGGAACAGATGATTTAGAATTATTTAGTATCAATACATCAACCAATGCAATAACACTACCAAGTGGAGTTTCAGTTACAGAAAGCGACCCTAACTCAATTCCATTTGCAGTAGCTTTAGGAAGTTAAGGAGAAAATATGGCAAATAATTTTAATGATGCACAAGTAAGTCTAACAGACGCAACTCTGACAGATGTATTTACTGCAACAAATAAATCTTTAGTTATTGCTGGAACAATCTCAAACACCACAACAACATCAATGAATGTATCTATCAAGAAATATGATAATTCAGCAACTGCTGGAAAATTCATATTTAAAGATGTACCATTACCAAGTGGCTCATCACTAGAACTACCTAAAATAGTTTTAGCAAGTTCTGATAAAGTACAAGCACAAACTGATGATGCTAGTGGTAACTGTGATGTTCATTTGCAATTATTAACTGATGTATCGTAAGGAGTTTAAATGGCTTATATAGGTAAAGTTCCAACAGCAGTTCCTTTAGGAACATCTGATTTAGCAGATAATATTATTACTGTTGATAAACTTGCTACGACTTTAGACCTATCAGGCAATACAATTACTTTACCTGCTGGTGTAGGTGGTAAGGTTTTGCAAGTTGTTCAAGGAATAAGAACAGATACATTTACTACAACAGCAACTGGTGCAACAGATGTAGGTTTAAGTGCGTCTATAACTCCAGCTTCAACTTCTAGTAAAATTCTTATTCAAGTAAATCTTATGAGTAGTAGTGGTAGTGCATCAATTACTGGTTCACATCTGTTATTAAGAGATTCTACAATTATAGCTGGTGGTGATAGTGCTGGTAGTAGAGCAACTGGATTTTGTTCTACTGGAACTTGGAATGGAACTTGGAATGGTATTAATGGAAGTGGTATGTATGTAGATAGTCCAAGCACAGCTAGTGCTGTTACTTATAAAGTTCAAGTTATAAAAGAAGGTTCAACTTATTATTTAAATAGAACAGGCAGAGATACTGATGATGCTTGGCATTGTAGGTCAGCATCTACAATAATATTAACAGAAATAGCAGGATAAAATTATGATTATAGAAGCAATACTTAAAATAAATCCAAATGCACAAGTATCTATTAACGCAGATAATATTAATCAAATTACTTGGCACAATGGAACAACACCAATACCTAAAGCTGACATAGAAGCTAAAATGGTAGAGGTACAAGCAGAGTATGATGCTAAACAATATCAAAGAGATAGAGCAGCAGAATATCCATCAATGGCAGACCAATTAGATGACATCTACCACAATGGAATAGATGCTTGGAAAGCTACAATTAAAACAATTAAAGACAAATACCCAAAGGAATAATAAATGGCATACATAGGAAAACAACCAGCAATAGGAAACTTCGTTAAGCTAGACGCAATAAGTGTAGTTAATGGTCAAGCTAGTTACACTATGCAAAATGGTGGTGCTAACTTCACAGAATATTCTAATGTTAATCAGTTCTTAGTTTCACTTAATGGAATTTTACAATCTCCAACAACTTCTTTTACAGTTTCAGGCTCAACAATAACTTTTGCTAGTAACTTAGTAACAGGAGATGTCATTGACCATATTATAGTTTTAGGAAATTCTTTAGATGTAGGAGTTCCATCAGATAATACAGTTTCACTTGCTAAGCTAACAGCAACAGGAACTAAAGATGCTACAACTTTTTTAAGAGGTGATAATACTTTTGCAGAAGCTGGTGGTGGTATTGAGATGGCAGAAAATTGGAGAATAACTGCTAATGTTACATCAGATTTAGCACCAATTAGTTCTAATTGGGAAGTAGTTGATACTGATGGATATGGTGGAATTGGAACAGGAATGTCTCAAAGTTCTGGAATTTTTACTTTTCCTCAAACTGGAATTTATTTAATAAATAGTGTTGCTTGGATTGTAGCAAATACAGGTGATGGAGTAGTTTTTGGAACTTATACAACAACCGATAATTCAACTTATAATCTTGCAAGTTCTATTATTAATGGAGATGGTTTAGAAAGAGTAAGTAGTAATCAATTTATTTTTGATGTTACAAATACTTCAACTCATAAAGTAAGATTTCATTCTTCAAGTGTTGAAAGTGGTTCTTATTTAAGAGGAGAAACAGGATTTAATACGACAAATGTTATGTTTGTAAGATTAGGAGATACATAAAATGAATAGAGATTATTTACAATTAGCATTAGCAACCTTTAATGATGGCAACTGGTATGGTTGGAAAAAAGTTGATAGTGATGGAACTAAAATTCCTAACGACCAACGAATGACATATGCCAATATTAAAATTATTAAAGATGGTGCAACAATACCAAGTGAAGCTGATGTTAATGCAAAGATACAAGAATTAAAAGATGCAGAAACAAATGCTGCAACTAAAAAAGCATCTGGCAAACAAAAGTTACTAGACTTAGGATTATCCGAAGAAGAAGTTAAAGCACTAATAGGAGTTTAATCAATGGCTATTAACCTTGCCAA
>CAJQLJ010000109.1 GCA_905479135.1 uncultured Campylobacterales bacterium
TCAAGTTTACTACCTATTAAACCATTAAGCAAGTTACCTTCAGTCATTTCAGAATAAGCATCGAATAAATCTCCTTTTCTCCAACTATCTTTTGTAGCAGAACTTGGTACTAATTTATTTATATCACCAACTAAATCTGTTTTACTAAACTTAGTACTTGATATTCTCTTATCGTAATCTTCATATATTTTTTCTATAAACTCAAAATCTTTTGGATATACTCTTTCTATTAAATTAGATTTTATTTTACCTATTACAGTAACTGCAGGTGCATAGTTTTCTATATCATATACATCAGGTATACCTAGGTCATAATCAAAACCATTTTTTTCAGCAAAAGTAATATATTCCATTAATATAAATTCAGCCTCTTTAGCTGGTAAATCAAATATTCCTACTTGAGTATTATTATCTACTTCACCTCTACCAATAAAAGAACCAGTATTTACATTAAGTTTTTCAACTATTTCAGGAAACTTTTCATTAAAAAATTTTTTAAAAGTGCTAGTGTCTTCAATATCAGGTAAAACAATAACATCTTTTAAATCATTAAACTCAACTTTGTATAATTGATCTCTAGGATTAAACTTTTCACTATAAGTTTTTATATCCATTTTTTTATATGGACCCACTGAATATGGTACACCCGTGTTTGGATTAATATTTATATCAAATCCATCATTTTCCATATCCTTCTCCGCTGATGCTCCAGCCCATATACCAGCAGCTGTATCATCTCCAGCATACCACCAAGTAGCATGGTTTTTATTATCAGATTTATTTAATAAATCTATAGTTCTAGTTCCACCATGGTAAAAAGTTACACCTTTTAAAGCTTCTTGAAATCTTATATAAGGACCATGTTCGAGTAGATTTGGAAAATCTGATTTAGATAATTTTACCGGAGTTGCTCTATTGTCTAGTTCTTCTGTTTTATCTTTATTAACTTTTTTATCTATTGTTTTACTAGCTTCTATATTTGTCTTATTACCTCTACCAAATACAACTGATTTATTATAATTTGTTATAAAATCAAATACATCTTCTCCTACATCTTTTCCATCTTTTATTACATCCCTACCTATTAGATCATTTATAAATTCTTTTATTTTATTTAAAAGAGTTTTATTCTTTTTAAATTCTGGATTGAATGATATAATATCACTCATAGCATTAAACGCTTCTAAGTAATAATCATTTTCCTTAACCCTGTTGCCATCGGCATCTAGCAAAAGCTCGCCCGCGGCATCCCGCTTTGTATAACTACTTTCCAAACGAAATATTACCTGATCATATATACTTTTTTCGTTCTTACTTAAATAATTTAATAAACTCTCACCTTTTTCGTTTTGACTAGCATCATTGCCAAATTTTGAATACATCTCATAATGTAATACTTCATGAGCTAGTGTTGATATTTTACCATTCTTAATCGAATTATCTTTACTTACTATTATTTTAGATTTTCCATTATTATAACCTTTTACACCATTGACAAAAGTACCTTCTATTTGTCCTTTTATTAATCCGTCTTTAAAAACTGCTTTTCCATCCTTTATTTCTTTTCTCTTTTCAGCAAGCTTCTCTGGATTTTTTTCATTCTTTATAAAGTCATTCTCTTGAGCGTCTAATTGATCATTGTATTCTTTTATTATACTATTAAACTCAGGTGTACCAGATTTTATTCCATCTGGAATCTCCAGTACATCTAATTCATCTTTATATTTTTCTTTAATATATTGTTTTGTATTGTAAGTTGCTTGATCATATTTTTCAGATAATTTCTCTTTTACATATATTTCTTTTGCTTTTTTGTTTATAGATTCAGGTGTTACTTCTACTTTTTTGCCATTTTTTATAAGTTGCTTTTCAGCTTCTTTTGAATAAATACTTTTATCTTTAATTTTATCAAAGTCTTCTTTGATTTTTTCTACATCTTTGAAGGCATTATTATATTTAACTTCTTGTTGTTTTTTTTGTAATTGTTGCTTTTTATCATTAAAAAAAACATTTTGTTGTTCCTTTTTTTTATCTAATTCTTTCTGTAAAGACTCTTTGGATAACTCATTAACATTAGTGTTTTTTATTTGAGTTTCTAGATCAGTTATTTCACCTTTTATACTTAATTGCTCTATTATCTCTTCTCTAGTATAAGTACTAACTACTGCTTCTACAGTATCATTGTTATAATTTATTTTTTCTTTTATCTTAGCTATTTCTTTATCAATAATTGATGGATCAAGACCACTATTGATAAAATTTTTTCTTTCAGCAGTTTTCTCAATTAATTCTTTTGAATGTTCTACATTGTTCTTAGAATAATCAGCTGGTGTTAGATTACTAATAACTAATTTTTTTCTACCAGCACTAATTTCTCCGATGCTAGTCATACCGCCTCCAACTATACCACTAATTAGCATAGTTTCACCAACTCTTTTAGTTATGTTTTTAATATCTAGATTTCCATCTTTATCATAAAATTTACTTTCAGTATAGAATCCATCTAAGTAATTATTAAATT
>CAJQLJ010000110.1 GCA_905479135.1 uncultured Campylobacterales bacterium
TTTTAAGTCAATACAGAGGTTTTATAGCTACAACTAGAAATCACTTAAAAGAAAAAAATGGTAAAGTGCTTGAGCGATTCAGAATTGTATTAGTTTCTAAATATATATTCAATCTTGATCACGAAGAATATAAGCATACTATAACTAACTTTGCATTACTACACAACCTTACAGTTGACTTTCCAGTAATAGAGCCAAGTAGGTTGTACTATTCTAATCCAGAGTCAGAAGTTACACATCTAGAGGGTGATGAACTAATTGATCTTAGAGCTTATATTCCAGAAACTAAAGAAGTTGAGGTTACTAAGAAATCTATTGAGTTAGGTGAGCAATATGATGGTGGTGAAAATATAAATGGTTTCGATAAATATTTTTTAATGCAAACATCTCAGGGAAATCGAAACAATAATTTGGTAAAATATGGGTTCGCACTTATTACAAAAAAGAACTTAGACTTTGAATCAGCAAAAGCAAAAGTATTAAGTTTAAATAGTATGTTACCAGATCCACTTTCAGAATCAGAACTTGAACGTACTGTATTCAAAAGTATGTCTAGAAAATAATATATTGGCATTAAGACGTTTCTTGTCCTTTCGTCTTATGTAAGTCCAAAAAAACTAATAAAATTTACTTGATAAAAAACAAACTCTAGTCAGTGTGTTTATTATCTTGTAGAAAGTTTATGTTTATCTTAGTGATCCTGATCAAGATGTTAAACTGATCAATTTATTTAAGGAGTTAATGTGGGAATATCGACATTAATTATCGGTCAAAGTGGTCGAGGTAAAAGTACGAGTATAGAAAAGTTAGATCCATCAATCACAATGGTTGTGAAAGCTATAAACAAGCCCTTTCCTTTCAGAAGCAAAGACTGGAAAAGATGGAACTCAACTGATAACACTGGTTCTTTTGAAGTTACTGATAATCATGAAATTGTTAAAGCAATTATCAAAGGTGCAAAAGCCAAAGGTAAAAAGATTATTGTTGTAGATGATATGCAATATCTTATGGCAAATGAGTTCATGAGAAGATCAGCAGAAAGAGGTTTCGATAAGTTTACAGAAATTGCAGAACACATGTGGTCATTAGTTATGACAGCAAATGAAGCAACAGATGACGATGTAAGAATATATTTTCTATCACACTCAGAACAGAGTGATGCTGGAGATACAAAAGTTAAAACAATTGGTAGATTACTTGATGATAAGATTACATTAGAGGGTCTATTTACTACAGTTTTAAAAGCAGATAAAGATGGTGATGATTTTTATTTCTCAACACAAAATAGTGGTAGAGATACTTGTAAATCACCAAGAGGTATGTTTGAAGAATTAAGAATACCAAATGATATTGGTTTAGTTGACAAAGCAATTTGTGAATATTATGGTATTGACGCATAGTCATACCCAAAAAAAAATAAAAAATTAAGGAATTAAAATGTGGTTAGATATTGATGAGAGTTTATTAAATGATGTTAAAGCAGAAGAAGTTGTAAGTGGTTCAGGTGTATTGGATTCAGGTATTTATGCAGTTAAAGTTACTCAGGCTTTTTTAAGACAAACAGATTCAGGTGCAGTTATGTTAGAAATGCAAGGTAAAACAGAAGATGAAGCTTCAGTATTTTATTCTACTTGTGTTAAATCTGGTGATGCAAAAGGTAACAAAGCTACTTATACTGACAAAAAAGGTAATGAGCAATTACTTCCAGGGATTGTATCTCTTAAGCATTTATTTTCAGCAGTTGGATTAGATATCAAAACAGAATCTCCAGAACCAGCTAAAGTTTTATTCAAAGATGCAGAGATTGATGCAAAAGTATTCAAAGGTTTAAAAGACAAAAAGTTTAAAGCTTGTGTTAGACAATACGAAAATGAGTACAATGGTGATATTAATATCAAATATGACATCGAAAATTTCTTAGATGTTAATGGTAAAAATTCAGATGGTGTATCTATGGAAGATAAATTCTTAGCTAAGATTGAAAAATCTCCAATCAAATTACTTAAAAAAGCAAAAGCACCTACAAATGCTACTGCTGATGCTGCAGCTGCTGCTTCAGGATGGTAATCAATGTAGAGGGTGATTTAATTACATCCTTTAACATTCCTCTACCAAAAGGTAGGGGTAAAAACAAAAACAAAATAGCATCTTTAAACGAAGTACCAAAATGGCACTGGAACGATACTGCAAAAGTAAAGAAACAATACAAAGATGTTATTAATGATTGGTATATTGGTGATCCAGATGGAGAGCCACTGTCATCAATGACTGTTGTTTTTAAATTAAAAAGACATAATGGAAGAATACTTGATAGTGACAACATAGGTTTTATTATCAAATGGACTATCGATGCAATTAAGGAATCAGGTTGGCTCATAGATGATGATCAGATTACTTACCTAGTAATACCAAGTGTAATTGATAGAGAACTAATAGAGAGTACGATAGAAGTATCGTGCTATAAATAAGGAAATTATAATGGAATCAAGTGTTAGAATAAACCAAGGTGATGCAATATTTCTTAAAGCATCAAGTAATATTGCTATGGTTATTTTAGACAAAATGTCTGAAGTTATCAACTCATCAAAAAAAGAAAATGATGAACTAGACAATGAACTAATCTCAACAATGTATTTAATGTATCACAATATAGGTGTATCTCATTTGCAAGATGTTCAGAAAGCTATCATTCTTGGATTGACTTATAAAGAATATGCTGAAATGGAAAACCTAGAAGATATATCAGATTTTTTAGCAGAAAAATAGAAAACGCATTTATGCGTTTTCAATATCTATCTAAAACATTTTTAGCTTTTTTAACTCCACACTTCTCCATAAACTTCTCTAAACTTTTTTTAATTCTTTCTTCCTCATAATACTTAACTTGATCTTTCTGATTTTGTGCAAGGTTCTTAACCCAGTATGCAACATTCATAGCAACAACATCAATAATATCGTCATGTTTTAGAGAGCCACGAGCTTCAGTTACGTGAGTCATTTGATAAGTGAACGAATAATCTGACTTCTTGTCTTGATCTTTAATTAATGCTCTTTTAGAAACTACTAGTCTATGCTGCATCATAACTGGTTCTAGTGCTTCAACTATTCTTTTTTCCTTTTGTTGTGTTGAACGAATTTCAGAAATCAAAATAGACTTGCCATCTTTTGCTTTACTCATTTCAGACACTACTGGTTTAAGAAGCTCTGTGAACGCACCATCGCCAAAGTTAGACTCAACAACAATCTCATTAACGTTAAGACTTATTGCGATGTCAGCAAGCTGTCTGAGTGTTTCCTCTTCATATCCACCTTTTACTCCACCAAAATCAAGTAAAAATATTTTACCAGCTAAAACACCAGATACAGAATAAGAAGTTTCATCTGTACCACGACCAGCTGGATCGACATGCATTACTTTACCAGTATAAGGCTCTCTTTGTTCATTAATAAATCTAGGTTGAAATAAATAATCACCTCTGAACCCCTTATGTTTAATATCATAAAGTGTTAATTTCTTTTCAGAACCATACTCTATTCTAGTTGGTGCTTCTTCGTTATCAACATCCATAACAATTAAGTCTGCTAATTTTAATGGGTATCTTTCTGCATCAGACATAGTAGTGTCTAGCATATAGTGAAGTTTATATCTTGCTTTACCTTTCATTTTTTGTTTAGCAAGGTGAGCCAAGTTTTGTCTAGGGTCAGTATTTAATCCAACTACACTAGGATTTCTTTTTATTCTAGCAGTAATGTGTTTAGCAAGATCACCCTCGTAAACAGATATATCATCTGGATATTCTGCTGGAATAATTGTTCTTCTAAACCCATCTTCGTTCTTTAAAGTATCATAAACAGATTCTGAAGACTGAGGAGTACAAATACAAGTTTCAGTAAACACACCAGAAATACCTAAGTTGGCAGTATCTCTAACACCAGCTAAAATCTTTTCTCTTTTCTGTGCAGTATCAGAATTTTCTGGAATTTCAACATCATCATAAATAAGTATAGATGCTCTTGAACCAGTTTTAGCTGAGAACACACCAAATGCTGCAATAGATGGTGAATCATCTGGAGTTCTTCCACCAACATCTAACTTCTTAGTTGATTGCCTATCTCTACCTTGTGGTTTTAAACTATTTAATAATGGTATTCTATCAATTAAAGCTACACAAAAGTTAACAAAAGATTCTGATCTACCAGCTGTTGCAGAAACAACAACGATTTTTTCATCTCTATTTCTTCTCAAAAGCCACATAACAACAATCTCTGTAATTAAAGATTTACCTAATCCCCTTTGTGCTTCAAGCATACTTGGTTCTTTATCTCTAACACCATTTTTAATATATACTGCTATATATAATTGGTCTTTTGTTGGACATGGTAAGTTTAAATACCAAAAAACATATTTAACAAATTCTTTAATATTGTTAACTAATAGTGTTTTGTCATTTTTTGTAAGTCTTGTGTAGTCTTTAATTCTAACTGAATAAGTTCTTGTTTCAGAAGCAGCAAGTGGGTAGAAATATCTCATTTCAACTCACCAACCATGCTGTCAATATCTTCATCTTCATTTTCAATTTTTTCAGATTCAATTACTTTGTTGTTTTTTAAAAAAGAAACAACTGCTTGTAATTCCATAGGCTTCAGAGATCCATCCTCTAAAGCCTCTACGTATTTATCTATAACTAAATCTTGTAGTTTTTGTAATTTCTCTCTTCTCGTTAAATCTTTTTTCATCCTATTCCTTTTTTTTTATTTATCTAGTTCTTGGTTTACATATTCTTTTAATGTTCTTACTCCATAAGTATTTCCAAGTGGAAGTAATCCAACTATATCATTTAATTCTTTAGAGCCAACTCCATCTCCAATTGTAGCTTTATATGGTAAAGAAAATACTGAACCTGCTTTTTGAAGTAAATCAACAGATGGCATTGACATAAATGCATCTTGAACACCACTATGGTATCTATTTGAACTAA
>CAJQLJ010000111.1 GCA_905479135.1 uncultured Campylobacterales bacterium
TTTCTTCAAGTTTTACCTCGATGTTTAGAAGTGTTCTAATTTGATTTAACATTTTTGTTTTTTCCATACTATTTATATAACGATTATTAATTTACTTTTTGCATTTTCAGTCTGTTCTTGTTATTACTCCAATACCTTGTGATTGCATAGAACCATCACAACAAGAGATAGAATACTTGTTAGTGTCCCAACATAAACAAGCACGACCACCCCCAGTAGGTGATGTTCTACTAGGTATGAAAGTTTTATTTTTGTTGTTTCTACCTTGCAAAATCTTCCATTTTTCTTACTTGTTCATCAAATCTATTCTCAAGATCATCTAGGTATGATAAAATTTCTTTGTGTTCTTGCCATTGTGGGTAAACATCTTCAGCAGACAAACCTAATTCTTCTGCTTTTTCTTTAATTTCTTGTAATACTTCTTCATCTTTTGCAACATCTGCACTTGTTATAAATGCTTCTGAATTTTGTAGGTAAACAGCTTTTAAATCCATAAATAAATCCCACATAGCATCATATTTTTCATCAAACCATTCATCTACTGTATATGATAATCTTGATACTTCATCTTGTAAGCTATCTACATCACCATAAGAAAAATTGTCAATCAATCCTAGTGCTACTTTGTGTGCTTTAAGGTTTACTTTTTGGTTTGGTAGTTTGCTATAAACTTTTTCTAATCTACTTTTCATTTTATATTTGGTTTTATTTATTTAATCTTGTAAAAATCTTAATATATCATTATCCCATTCACTCCCATAATAATTAGTCATATCTAATTTATTAGAAAATGCTTTGTCTGCAAGATCATCAGCACCTAATTCACTTGCTTTATTAAATAAGTCATTATATTCATCTGATAAACTATCGTATTCACTTGAAACATCATTAAAAATAGAATTAAATTCAGATTTTATACTTCTTATTTGTTCAAATAATTCTGTGATATTATCGTGTTTACTTGTCCAACTATCTTTTCTATCATTTAAGTTATCTAACAAAGACAAATCAACCTTGTGCTTTCTAAAGTTGTGCTTTTTGTTTGGTAGCTTACTGTATACCTTTTCTATGTTACTTTTCATTTTACTATGTCTTTTATTTGGTTTAATAATTGTTCAGCCATTTGTTCTTCTATAGCTTCTTTAGGTGCTTCCATTTTATCTGCAAAGTAACCCTCGATTGAAAAACCTTTTACTTTGTTTGTTTTTACATACTCATTCCAAACATCTTCATTGTTTACTTTTACACTTCCCATCCAAGTACCTACTGGTACATCTAAACCATACAATGCAGTCTTGTCTTTGGCTTTATCTTCTACTATCCAGCTTTCAACTAATGTTAAACCATTCAAGGCTTGTGCGTGTTCTAGTGTTGATCTACTTTGGTTTCCATTCTGTAAGAACATTTGAGATGCTTTTACGATAGTATCTTTTGAAAAGAATATGTAATACTCACCCTCTGAACCATTTCTGTAAATAGGCTTATCTGGTATTAATAAAGCACCCATTAATATCTTCTTTTCTTTGTCTACTTCTGCTAACTTTATTTCTTGGTTCTTTAATGCAACAAAGTCACTTTCAATGGCTGGGCTTTCTACGATTGAAATCGCTTCTACTCCAGCATCTAAATCTTCTTCATCTAAAATAAGTTCTATTATCCTCATAAATATATAACGTGTTTAGTTTTTAATTTTGCATTTAGATACTTGCACCCTCTATAATGTTTCTATCCATCTCTTGTGCGGTAGTTACATCATTAGATACAACATATGCCCTAGCTGGTCTTTGTGTTTGACTACCTATTGCATCTGCTAACTGTGTTTCTCCACTTGCACCTACTATATTAAATGCTGGGGGTTGAGGTGCAGATCCACCGCCACTTGGTGCAGTTGGTGTACTTCCACTTCCACCGCCACCTTTTACTGTAGATAATATATTTTTAGCTTGTGATACCGCTCCTAAAACTGCTGCAATTTGAGATGCATAAAATATAGGAAATGCAAATGCTGCTGCTGGTCCAGTACCCTTTGCACTTTTTTGTGCTATGTCTAATGCGTTTATAAAACCTATACCAGTTCCAATAGCAATTTCTGCCAATGCAGCGCCTTTAGATGCAGCAGTACCTTTTTCAAATATATTACCTATTGCACCTACTGCGTTTTGAACATTCCCAACTAATTTATTTTGTAAATCTGTTTTGGCATCAGCTATTTTTGTGTCATTATCTAATTTTTCATCGCTTATTTCTTTTTCTTTATCTGCAATTTGTTGCATATAAAAAGCATTTATTCTAGCCTTTTCTATCCAAGTTGCATCAAGTAATTTTAATTCTTCTTGTGCTGCTAATCTTTCATTTTCTAGTTTTTCTAAATCTGATAATTCAGTTGCATCATTTACTATTTTTTGTATATCTTCTAATCTCTTTTTTTCTTTATCTATTGCTTCTTGATCAATTTTATCTTGCTTTGCTTTATCTTGTTCTGCAAATATTGCTTTTTGTTCATCTTCAG
>CAJQLJ010000112.1 GCA_905479135.1 uncultured Campylobacterales bacterium
CTCTTGAGTATTTTTACACAAAGCTTAGCTTATGCAACTCTTGGTTGTTTATGCTAAGCTTTTTTTTTAGCCTCTTTTTCCCCTTACTTCTTTAATATTATAAATATCTAAAAATTATCCATAACTTATATTAATATTTATTTACGTTTATGTATAATCTTTGCTTGATTTTAAGATAAGGATTAATTATGAACTTTTTTAATTTAAAAAAGCATAAGACAAATGTAAAAACAGAATTATCAGCGGGTTTTACAACATTTTTAACAATGATGTATATTGTTCCTGTAAATGGATTTATTTTAGCAGATGCTGGATTACCAATGGATGCAGTTGTAACAGCTACAGCATTGATTACAATTCTTGCAACTTTGTTCTCAGGTCTTTGGTCTAATACTCCAATTGCAATGAGTGTAGGAATGGGACTAAATGCATATTTCTCATATGGTTTAGTATTAGGAATGAAAATACCTTGGGAAACAGCTTTAGGTATTGTTTTTCTATCAGGTGTTTTATTTGTAATACTGTCTTTAACTAATTTTAGAGTTTGGATAATGACATCTATTCCTATGAGTTTACGACGAGCAATTAGTGCAGGAATTGGTTCTTTTATTGCTTTTATTGGTTTAAAACAAATGGGTATGATTACATCTAATGATGCAACACTTGTTTCTTTAGGTGATTTTTCTAACTCTAATGTTCTACTTGGTGTACTTGGTTTAGTCTTGGCATTTTCTTTTTATGCTTATAGACTAAAAGGTGCATTTATATTATCAATTGCAATTACATCAATAGTAGCGTGGATTTTTGGTTTAGGTGAACTACCAAAGGAAATTATTTCTGCACCTGCATCAATTAGTCCTATTTATATGAAACTTGATATATTAAGTGCAATTAGTTTATCTTTATTACCTGTAATCATTACATTCTTGATTACTGATATGTTTGATACATTAGGTACATTAACAGGAGTAGGTACTAGAGCTAAATTATTTCAAGAGAATAATAAAGATGATAAATCTTTACAAAAAACACTTGAAGCAGATGCTGTTGCTACAACTGCTGGTGCATTAATTGGTGTTTCAACAACTACTTCTTTTATAGAAAGTGCTTCTGGTGTTGAAGAAGGTGGTAGAACTGGATTAACAGCTGTATTTACTGCAATGTTCTTTGTTACAACATTATTTATGTTGCCTTTATTTAAATCAATTCCACCTAATGCTATTTATCCTGTATTAGTTGTAGTTGGTGTTTTAATGTTTACAGAATTAGGCAAAATTAATTTTGAAGATTCTGATTTAGCTACAAGTGCAGGAGCCTTTTTAATCGTTATTTTAATGCCTTTAACTTTTTCTATTACGAATGGAATAGCCGCAGGGTTTTTAGTATATACAATTATAAAAATAGCTAAAAAAGAATTCAAAGACTTAAATGTTGGAATTTTAGCAATTACTTTTATAAGTGCATTAGCATTTATTTTATAAGGAATGATTTTGGAAAAACTATATTATAGTTATGATTTATTTAAAGAAGATACAAAAGAACTTGTAAAAAAGTCAAAAGATTATGATCCAGATGTATTACTTGCAATTGCTCGTGGTGGATTAACATTAGCACATCTAATGTCAGAAGCTATGAATATGAGAAATTTATATACATTAAATTCTATTCACTATGAAGGTGAATTAAAACTAGATACATTTAATATATTTAATATTCCAGATATTTCTCATGCTAAAAAGGTTTTAATAATTGATGATATAGTTGATTCTGGGGAAACTATGGAAGAGATATTAAAAATTTTAAAAGAAAAATTCCCATATGTTGAATTTAGACTTGCAACTTTATTTTATAAAAAAACAGCTGTTTTACAACCTGATTATTCAGTTAGAGAAGCAACTCAATGGATTAATTTCTTTTGGGAAGAAGACCTTAAATAATTTATGAATCCTTTATGGATTCATAAGTATATAAAATATTACCTATATATATATTTCTTACACTTTTACCTTACTTTTACATAGTAATTTGTATAATAATCAAAAAATTTGGATAATTAAATGACATTTATAGATTTTAAAAAACTACTTTTAGATGCGGAGTTAACAATTCCAAAATTTACTGCTTTAATAAAAGTTAGTGAAAAGAATATTCAGGCTTACAAGAAAAAAAAAGAAGTTCCAAACACAATCGCTTCAATTGCTGCTTGTTTTGCACATATGAACAAAGTTGGTATAGATTACAAAGTAATAATCAATGACTTAGAACTAGTAAAAAAAGAAAAGAAGGGCGCTGGTTTTTCAAAAGATAAATCTTCAAAAACTAAAGAAAAAGATAAAAATAAAATTACTTAATTTAAATAAATATTTTATTAACCTTTTTTTGATATACTTCGCAAAATTTAACTTTGGAAGTAATATGACACTTAATAATAATAGTAAAAAATTCTTAGCAATAGCTTCTTTTTCAATGGCTATTGTCATAGCTATTGGTGCTTTTGGCGCTCATGGCATAAAATCAATCGTAAATGATAACATGCTTCAAATATATAATACTGGTGTTGAATATCATTTCTACAATACACTAGGTCTTTTTATTGTTGCTTTTTTAATTAACTTTTATCCAAATTCTAAAAAATTAATTCTTAGTGCTTGGCTTATTTTTATTGGAATGAATATTTTCTCTTTTTCATTATATCTTTTAGTTATTTTAACAATGCCAATTTTAGGAGCAATCACACCTATTGGAGGAACTTTATTAATAATTGCGTGGATAATCACTACATATGTAATTTTGAAGGATTAAGTATATGACTGCAATGGTAAAGATTCAAGAAATACGAGATTCTAGATGGTTTTCTAATTTAACAACATTTATTATTATTGGGTATGCATGTATACTAGGATTTAAAACTTTAGATGAAGTTGAAACAAATTATAGTTTATTTTTAAAATTTGCAGATTATTTTGTAACAATCTATTTTATATTTGAATTAGCTATTAAAATGGTTGCAGAAAAAAGTTTGACTAAGTTTTTTAAATCTGGTTGGAATATATTTGATTTTATTATTGTAATAATTACTCTTTTACCATTAGAATCTTCAAGTTTTGCAGCAATTGCAAGGCTTATGAGAGTATTTAGAATTTTAAGGTTATTTACTTCAAGGCCTGAGTTAAAAGCAATTATCGATATGCTAATTAAAGCAATTCCTTCAATAATTGATATTGTAATATTAATGTTTATAATTTTTTATATTTATGCAATTATTGGAAGTTTTTTCTTTGTTGATTTACCTTCTGGGTTATGGAAAGATTTTTTAATTTCTATGCTTACTCTTTTTAGGGTTCTAACTTTTGAAGATTGGACTGATGTAATGTATGAAGCTATGGAAGTATATCCTTGGGCATGGATTTATTTTGTTTCATTTGTAATTATTGCTGCATTTGTATTTTTTAATCTTTTTATTGCTGTAATTATTGGTGAAATGCAAAAACTTCAAGAAGCAGAAATGAAAGAAGAACTTCATGAAGATAGTCTTAAACTAGATATATTATTAGAAGAAATCAAACTTTTAAGAGAAGAAGTTAAAGACTTAAAAGGAAAAGATAAATGAAAACATTTACTATATTAGGAACAGGTTGGTTAGGATATTCTTTATCTTGTGAATTAAAAGATAAATATAAAGTAAAAGTTTCTATAAGAAATGAAGAAAAGAGAAATGAATATGATGAAGAGGGTTTATTTCCTTTTTTTTTAAATGAAGAAAATCTTGATTCATTAGACGATTTATTAGATACTAATTATCTTTTTATTAATTTCCCTCCTTCTAAATTTAAAGATTATACAAGTTTTTTAAATAAGATTTATTCTCATGAAAAAATAGCTAATATAGAAAAGATTATATTTATTTCTTCAACATCTATTTATCCAGATTTAGATTTAGTATTTACAGAAGAGTTTTCTTCTTTTGATTCAAATTCAAAATCACCAAAAGTTTATGATGCTGAAATTCTAGTAAAAGATAAAACAAATATAATTCTTAGAGCTTCTGGACTTATGGGGTATAATAGAATAGCTGGAAAACGATCAAGTGGTAAAATTGTAAATGACAAAGATATAAAAGTCAATTATGTTCATAGAGATGATGTTATAAGAGCTACAATATTTTTAATTAATAATAATGAAAATGGAATTTTTAATTTAGCCGTTGATAAACACCCTACTAAAGAAGAGGTTTATTTACACAATGCTAAAAAGTATGGATTTATAAAGTCAATTTTTAAAGATGAAAAAGGTTTAAAAAATAGAATAATAGATGGAAGTAAACTTACAAATTTAGGTTTTAAGTACAAGTACTCAAACCCTTTTTATTTTAATTAATATTATCATGTAGAAGATAAATTCAAAACTAAGTAGAATAAAATTGCACTTAGTTTTCTAACATTTTATAAGTTTATTTGCTACAATAAATTTATTAAATATTTATAAATAAATAAATTTAAAAGGAAAAAAATGGCTAAAAGCAAAGAACATCAATTCGACATCTCAGCAAAGTTAGATATGCAAGAGATGAAAAACGCAGTTGTACAATCACAAAAAGAGATTGATAATAGATATGATTTTAAAGGTATTACAAAAGAAATAGAATTAAATCAAGGTGCTAAAACTTTGATTTTAACAAGTGCAAGTGACAATAAAATTGATGCTATGAAAGATGTGTTAATTTCTAAAATGAATAAAAGAGAAATTTCTATCAACTCTTTAGAAGAAACTAAATCTGAAGATTCAAGTGGTGGAAATAGAAAATTTACATATAAGATTATCGACAGTATCGAAAAAGATGAAGCAAAAACAATACAAACTGAAATTAAAAGCCTAAAATTAAAAGTAAGTGCTGTTAATCAAGGTGATGAAATAAGAGTTAGTGGAAAAAATATTGATGATTTACAAACCGTTATGTCTCATCTTAAATCTTTAGATTTAAAAGCTCCTTTGGTATTTGACAATTTTAGATAAAAAATTTAAATATATCTCAAGTCATTGAGATATATTTACTTTGCTTAGGTACACACTACATAAACAAAATTACTATATAATCATTTTACATACAAAATAGGAAGTCAAATGAAAGTTTTATTATTAGAAGATGATAATCTATTAGGTGATTTACTTAATGATCATTTACTTGATAAAGGATATAATGTAACTTTGTGTCTAAATGGACAAGAAGCATTAGAATATTTAATAGATGAAAAATTTGATTTAGCATTATTAGATTTGAACACGCCAATTATGTCTGGATTAGAAGTTCTTAAGACTATTAGAGAAGAATATAAAAGTAAAACACCTGTAATAATTCTTACAGCATATCAAGATACTAAACATCTAAAAGAATCTTTTGAAAATGGTGTTGATGACTATATTAAAAAACCTTTTGATTTAGAAGAGTTAGATCAAAGAATACTAAAATTATGTAGACAGTTTTCTATTGAGCAAAATACTGATATAAAAATTTCAGATAATATATCATTTGATCCTGAATCATGTAAAATAAATTTGGGATATAGAAATATTAATATTGCTCAAAAAGAAAGAGATATTTTGAAATATTTTTGTACTCACAAAAATAGAGTTATTTCAAGTGAAGAATTACTTCAAAATATTTGGGCTTATGATGATATGCCAACAGATGCAACAATTAGAGTTTATATTAAAAACTTAAGAGAAATTATAGGAAAAGACAAAATTAGCACAATACGTGGAATAGGATATAAATTTGAATAATAATGAAAAGAAAGCTTTATTTAGTTTTTTATCAATTTATGTAGGTTCTACAATTTTGTTAATCTCAGTTCTCTTATATATTTATTATGACAAAGAACTTAAATCAGTAGCTGATTCATGTAACATGGAAATGAGTAATGCTTCTATGCATATTAAATCAGATATATTAAATTCATATATGAAACACAAAAAATATATTCCAAAAAAGTTCAAAAATGATGAGATTAGATATGCCTTGTACGATAAAGATAAAAAAGTAATTTATTCATACATTGATGATGCTAAACTTGTTGATTTTAATAAATTAGCTATATATGAAAGAAGTGATTATAATTATTATATTACTAAATTAGATGAAAAAATGATTCCTGTTAAATATATTGTAATTGAAACATGTATAGGAATTCAAAATAAAAATAATTTAAAAGTTTATGTAGTAATTGCTCTTCTTTTAAGTGGAATATTTATTGGATTTATTGGATATTTACTTTCTAAAATTTTATTAAAACCTGTACGGGAAAAAGTTGAACATATGGATAAGTTTATTAAAGATTCAGCTCATGAACTCAATACTCCACTTACCGTACTTATGACATCAACTTCAATGTTGAAAAATGGTAAGAATCCTGATAAAATGATAAAGTACATTCTTAGTAGTTCTAAGCAAGTATCTCAAATTTATAATGACATACATTTTTCAGCTTTTAATGAAATGAATGATGACGTTTTTGAAGAATTTAATTTAAAAGACTTAGTAAAAGATAGTGTAGAATACTTTAATGATATTTCAGTTACAAAAGAAATTACAATAAATGATATATTAGATGATTGTTATATTATTATGGATAAAACAAAAACGCAAAAAGTAGTGAATAATTTAATATCTAATGCTATTAAATATAGTCATAATAATTCAATAATCAATGTATTCTTAAAAGATAACATTTTTAGCATACAAGATTTTGGTATTGGTATTAGTAAATTAGAACAAAAAGATATATTTAAAAGATACAAAAGAGGTTCAAATATTGAAGGTGGTTTTGGTATTGGACTTGATATTGTAAAAAGAATAGCAGACGAACATAAACTAAATCTAGAAATAAGATCTGAGTTGAATCTTGGTACAACTTTTTATGTTGATTTTAGCTCAATTATTAACAATTCTATAGGTCATAAAAGAAAAGAGAAAAGATGAATAATATAATAAAAAATTTTAAAACTAGTGAATTAACAAATACTAAATTTGTACATCCTGTAAGTTTAACTTATAACTTAAATGGCAAAGATAAATTATGGGAAGCTGTAAAAAGTTTTGATTCTGTTGCAGTGTTACTTTATCATGAAGAAAAAAATGCTTTTTTACTTGTAAAACAATTTAGAGCACCAGTTTATTTAAATGATAAAAATCATTTATGTACTTACGAGTTGTGTGCTGGTATTATAGATAAAGATGCATCTTTAGAGCAAATAGTTAAAGAAGAAATTGATGAAGAATGTGGATATGATGTAAAAATAGAGAATATTGATAAAATAACTTCATTTTATACTAACGTTGGTGTAAGTGGTGGGTCTCAGAGTTTGTTTTTTTGTACTATTAATGAGTCAATGAAGATTCATAATGGTGGAGGTATCAACGATGAACAAATTGACTTGATGTTTTTACCTTTAGATCAGATTGAAGAGTTTATTTATGATGAAAATAAAGC
>CAJQLJ010000113.1 GCA_905479135.1 uncultured Campylobacterales bacterium
TCTTTTAGAAAGTTAATTCCAGCTTTGTATCATCTTTTTAGCGATAATTATATAGATGAAAAGAGTAGAATAATATCAGTTTCAAGACAGAAAACAAGTAAAGATGAGCATATAAAACTTACTGAAGAAAAATTAAAAAGTTTTATTGAAGAAAAATCATTCTCAAAAGAAGTATTTGAGAGATTCAAAGAAATCATTCATAGTGTTTATGTTGATTTTTCCAATAATGAAAGCTATAAAGATCTAAAAGATATATTAGATGAAAGTTCAAATATTCAAAGAATAAATTACTTATCTACATCTCCTAGTTTTTTTGGAGATATATGTAAATCCTTAAATGATTGGGCCTTAATAACTCCAACAAGTCGTGTAGTTTTAGAAAAACCACTAGGAAGAGATTTAGATTCATCAAAAGATATAAACAATGAAGTTCTAAACTATTTTAATGAAGACCAAATTTACAGAATTGATCATTATTTAGGAAAAAATACAGTACAAAATATTTTAGCACTTCGTTTTGCGAATAGAATAATAATGCCACTTTGGGATTCAACTAATATCGACCATGTTCAAATAACAGTTTCAGAAAGTGTTGGTGTTGAAGGTAGATGGGGATATTATGATCAATTTGGTGCAATGAGAGATATGATTCAAAATCATCTTATGCAGTTACTTTGTTTAGTTGCAATGGAACCACCATGTTCACTAGATGCTAATAGTATTAGAGATGAAAAAGTTAAAGTTTTAAGATCACTTCGACCAATAACAAAAGAAAATGTTGCTTCTAATACTGTAAGAGCTCAATACTCACAAGGTTCAATTGATGGGCAACCAGTTCCTGGATATTTAGAAGGTGATGGAGTTTCTAAAAGTACAACTGAAACTTTTGCAGCTATGAGAGTAGATATTGATAACTGGAGATGGAATGGTGTTCCTTTTTACATTAGAAGTGGAAAAAGAATGCAAAAAAGAAATTCAGAGATTGTTATACAGTTCAAAGATGTTCCTCATTCTATTTTTGAAAATGATAACGAACCTGTAGCTTCAAATAAACTAGTGATTACACTACAACCAGAAGAGAGTATAACTCTAAGTTTAGTTAATAAAGTGCCAGAACTTAGTAAAAGTATGAAATTAGAAGAAGTTGACTTAGAATTAATTCCAGCAGATTCAAATAATAGAAAAAATGAAGCTTATGAAAGATTATTACTTGATGTAATTGAATCTAACTCAACTTTATTTATGAGATTAGATGAAGTTGAAAGTGCTTGGAAATGGGTTGATACTATTTTAGAAGCTTGGGATGATAATAAAGTACCAATGAAACAATATACAGCTGGTACAAATGGTCCAAGCGCTAGTGTTCAGTTAGTTGCTAAAGATGGCAGAGATTGGTATGAATAAAAACATAGAAAACTTTTTCAATAAGCAAGAAGATCTTATTGAAAATTTAAGTAAAAAAATTATTAATAATTTACTTGAAGCAATTAATAAAAATGCTAAAGCATCTTTATTAGTTTCAGGTGGGAGTACTCCTAAACCATTATTTAAAAAACTTAGTTTATATGACATTGCTTGGGAAAAAGTAAATATTGCTTTAGTTGATGAAAGGTGGGTTGATTCTAGTAATAAAGATTCAAATGAGAAACTAGTTAAATCATTTTTATTAACTAATTTTGCAAAAAAAGCTAAATTTATTTCAATGTATCAAGAAAATAAAGATATAGAAAGTGCACAAAAATCATGTTCAGATATTTATAAAAATGAACTATTTCCTTTTGATGTAATCATCTTAGGAATGGGAGCAGATGGTCATACAGCTTCATTATTTCCTAATAATGAAAAACTTACTGAATCTTTTGAAAGTAAAGATACTTTATGTATTTGTATGACACCAAGTGATGCTCCACATAATAGAATGAGCCTAACAAAAAAAGCTATATTAAGTGCTAATAATATCTATTTACATTTTGAAGGAAAAGAAAAACAAGATGTTTATAAAAAAGTAAAAGATGGTGTAAGTGTATATGATATGCCAGTTGCATCAATATTAAATCAAGATGAAAAAAAAGTGGAGGTATATTACCTATGAATAAAACAATACTAGAAGTTACAGAAAATATAATAAATAGATCAAAAGCAAGTAGAGAGATCTATTTAAATAGAGTAAAGGAAGCTAGCTCTAAAGAAGTAAACAGATCTAAAGTAGGATGTAGTAACTTAGCTCATACAATAGCTCCAATGAGTGAAGTTGAGAAAGAAGCAATGTCAAATATGGAAACACCTAATATTGCGATTGTTACATCTTATAATGATATGTTATCAGCACATGAACCTTTTAGTGTATATCCTTCACTTATAAAAAGAACTCTTTTAAATGAAGGTGCAACTGCTCAAGTTGCATCTGGAGTTCCTGCTATGTGTGATGGAGTTACTCAAGGTTTTGAAGGAATGGAACTTAGTTTATTTTCAAGAGATAATATTGCAATGGGTACAGCAATAGGACTATCACATAATGTTTATGATGGAGCTATATATTTAGGTGTTTGTGACAAGATTGTTCCAGGACTTTTAATAGGTGCTTTGTCATTTGGACATCTTCCAGCAATTTTTATGCCAGCTGGTCCAATGCCATCAGGTATTTCAAATAAGAAAAAAGCCTTAGTTAGACAAGAATATGCACAAGGAAAAGTTGATAAGGATGCCTTATTTAAAGTAGAATCAGCTTCTTATCACAGTAGTGGGACTTGTACTTTCTATGGAACAGCTAATTCTAATCAAATGCTTTTAGAGATGATGGGATTACAAATGCCAAATTCTTCTTTTGTAAATGCAAATACTCAACTTCGTGATGAATTAACTCAAGAAGCTTCAAGAAAGTTACTAAATCTAACTGAGTATAAAAATAATTTCACTCCAATAGCCGATATTGTTACTGAAAAAAGTTTTGTTAATGCAATAGTTGGACTTATGGCAACTGGTGGTTCAACAAATCATACTATTCATTTAATTGCAATGGCAAGAGCTGCTGGTATTACTTTAAATTGGGATGATTTTAATATGATTTCAGAAGTTACTCCTTTATTATGTAAATTATATCCTAATGGTACTGCAGATGTTAATCATTTTAGAGATGCTGGTGGTATGAGTGTAGTTATACATGAGTTAATTGAAGCAGGACTTGTACATGAAGATGTAAATACAATCGCAGGCTTTGGTTTAAAGAACTATATTGTTGAACCATCATTAAATGATAATAAATTAGTATTTAGTAAAGGTGCAACTGTTTCAAGAGACAAAGATATTATTTCAAGTGTTGATGCTCCTTTCTCGAGTGAAGGTGGAATTACATTACTTGAAGGAAATATAGGAAGAAGTATTATAAAAACTTCTGCATTAAAAGAAGAGCACTTATATATAAAAGCTCCGGCAATGGTGTTTTCTACTCAAGAAGAGTTAAAAGATGCTTTTAAAAATAATGAGTTAAATAAAGATTTTGTAGCTGTAGTTAAATTCCAAGGTCCAAAAGCAAATGGTATGCCAGAACTTCACGGTTTATTACCAAGCTTAGGAGTTCTTCAAGATAAAGGTTACAAAGTAGCAATTATTACAGATGGAAGAATGTCAGGAGCTTCTGGAAAAGTTCCATCTGCTATACATTTAGTTGATGAAGCAGCTGAGGGTGGAATGATTTCTAGAATAGAAAATGGGGATATCATTTGTCTTGATGTTAAGAATAAGAAATTAAAGCTTGAAGTTAAAGCAGAAGAATTTATCAAACGTTCAGTTAAAGCAACAGATTTATCAAAAAATCGTTACAACTATGGAAGAAATTTATTTTCAAATGTTAGATCAACAACAAGTAATGCAGAAGAAGGTGCTACTATTTTTGACATAATTGGAAAAGAGAGAGGTTAATATGAAAATAAGTTCAAAAGAAGTACTAAGTATTTCACCTATAGTTCCTGTAATTGCTTTAGATGATATTGAAGATGCATTACCTTTAGCAATTGCTTTACAAAATGGTGGTATTAATATTATGGAAATAACATTAAGAACATCAACTGGTTTAAAAGCGATTGAGTTAATCTCAAAAGAAATGCCTTCAATGAATGTTGGAGCTGGAACTGTATGTAATAAAAAGGATTTAGAAGACTCTATATCTCATGGAGCTGCTTTTGTATTCTCACCAGGTATTAGTGAAGAACTAATACAAAGTGCAAAAGAAAATGATATTGCTTTAATTCCAGGAGTTTCAAATGCATCGGAAGTTATGTTAGCTCAAAACAATGGTTTATTTGCTTGTAAATTGTTTCCTGCTGTTCAAGTTGGAGGAGTTTCAATATTAAAAGCTTTTTCAGGACCATTTTCTAAAATGAGTTTTTGTCCAACAGGTGGAGTAAGCCTAAATAACATGAATGATTTTTTAGACCTAAATAATGTTCTTTGTGTTGGTGGTTCATGGCTTGTTCCAAAAAAATTACTTCAAGAAAAAAACTTTGAAGAAATCACTAGAATTGCTAAAAGTTCTCTTGATCAAATCAATAAGAAGGCTTAATTATGCATGAACAAAGAGACGTTCTTTTTGCAAGATTAAAGCAAATTAGAAGCCAATTACAAAACTTATCTATAAATGATTTATTTACATTAAATCCAAAGCGTTTTGAAGAATTTTCAACTTCAATTGATGATATGCTTTTAGATTATTCTAAGGTACATATTAATAAAGATGTATTATCAACTTTATTTAACTTAGCTGAAATTTGTAAGGTTGAAGAAAAAAGAGATGCTATGTATAGAGGCGATAAAATTAATATCACTGAAAACAGAGCAGTTTTACACATCGCACTTAGAAATAAACCAGAAAAAGCTATATATGTTGATAATAGAGATATTATGCAAGATGTTCAAGAAGGTTTAGAAAAAATGCAAGAGTTTGCGAGTGGTATTAGAGATGCTAAAATTCTTTCATCTAGTAATGAATCTTTTACAGATATTGTAAATATTGGTATTGGAGGATCTCATTTAGGACCTGCAATGGTAACTGAATCTTTAAAACCATTCCACGATGGACCTAAAGTACATTTTGTTTCGAATATTGATTCTTCTCATATAACAGATGTTTTAGAAGATTTAGATCCTAAAAGAACTTTAGTTCTAATTGCATCAAAAACTTTTACTACTATAGAAACTATGACAAATGCTAAAACTGCACTTTCATGGATGAAAGAAGGGGTAGGGGAAGAAAATGTAAGTGAACATTTTGCTGCTATTTCAACTGCATTAGAGAAAACTAAAGACTTTGGTATCAAAGAAAATCGTGTATTTGGATACTGGGATTGGGTAGGTGGACGATATTCTATTTGGAGTTCAATTGGTTTAGGAGTTATGATAGCAATTGGAACAGAGAATTTTGCTGAGTTTTTAGATGGTGCTTATGAAATGGATCAACATTTTAAAAATGCTCCAATTCAAGAAAATATGCCTGTTCTTTTAGGACTTATTGGAATTTGGCATAGAAATATATGTGAATATCCAACACGAGCTATTTTACCTTATGATCAAAGACTTAGCTCGTTTCCTTCTTATATTCAACAACTTGATATGGAAAGTAATGGAAAAAGTATTTCTTCAAGTGGTGAGATGTTATATGAAAAAACAGGTGCAATTGTTTGGGGAGATGCAGGAACAAATTCTCAACATTCATTTTTTCAATTATTACATCAAGGTTCACAAATAGTTCCTTGTGAGTTTATGTTAGGAGTTAATAAATCTGAAACAAATATGAAAGAACATAATGATTTATTAATTGCGAACTGTTTAGCACAAAGTCAAGCACTTATGGCTGGAAGAAGAATTGATGAAGTGATTAGAGTTTTAGAAAAAAGAGGTGTTCCTCATGAAGAGTCAATAAGACTAGCTCCTCATAGACAATTTAATGGGAATCGTCCTTCTTCTACTCTTTTATATAAAAAGTTAGATCCTAAGACACTTGGAAAAATAATTGCTTTATATGAGCATAGAGTATTTGTTGAAGGTATTATTTGGGGAGTTGATTCATTTGATCAATGGGGAGTTGAACTTGGTAAAGAGTTAGCAACTGAAATGCTTTCTCATGTACAAGATTGTGATAAAAAAACTGATTATTCATATAAAGATATGGATTCATCGAGTGCAGGATTATTGAATACAATCTCTGCTTGGCAAGAATAGAAAAGGATAAGAATTGGAAAATAAAAAAGTTGGAATTATTGGTGTTGGAAATGTAGGTTCTACACTTGCTTATTCTTTAGCATCAAAAGGAATTTGCTCTTCAATTGTCTTAAAAGATATTAGAGAAAATATTGTTCAAGCAATGGCCTTAGATATTTCTCAAGCTGCAAATTCTGAATCTTCTCATACAAAAGTTAGTGCTGCTAAAAGTGGAGAAGATTTAAAAGATTGTGAAGTTATAGTTATAACTGCTGGGATTCCACGAAAACCAGGAATGAGTAGAGATGATTTACTTCTAACAAATGCAAAAATAATGACTTCTGTATTAGAAGATATAAAAAAATATGCTCCTAACTCAAAACTTATAATAGTATCAAATCCACTTGATGCTATGGTTTATACAGCTATTAAATCTACAGGTTTTCCACGAGAACAAGTTATAGGTATGGCTGGTATTTTAGATAGTGCTAGAATGGCTCATTTTGTTTATGAAAAACTAGGATATGGAGCAGGACAAATTGAATGTTCTGTTATGGGTGGTCATGGTGATGATATGGTTCCTCTTCCAAATTACTCAACAGTTGCTGGAGTAAATTTATCAACATTATTAAGTAGTGATGATATTGAAGATATCGTTACAAAAACAAAAAATGGTGGACTTCAAATAGTAAAATTACTTGAAACGGGTTCTGCTTATTATGCACCTGCACACTCAACATCTTTAATGGTTGAATCGATTTTACATAATAAGAAAAAAATATACCCATGCTCTGTTATGCTTGATGGAGAATATGGATATGAAAATGTAGTCGGTGGAGTTCCTGTAATGCTTGGAAGTAATGGAGTTGAAAAAATTATGGAATTAAAACTTGATGCTACTCAAAAAGATTTATTTAAAAATTCTATTAACTCTGTAAAAGAGTTAATAAATACTTTAGATGAAAAGTTTTTTGTTTAATTTCCATTATTAGAAAGTGTATCATTATTTAGAGATATTTTGTGTTTATACATATCTGCTTTAATTCTTACATCAGAGTATTCAACAGGATTATCATCTTTATCAAAAGATAATCTATTAAGAGATAACAAAGGAGTGGCATCTTTTATATTTAAATTTTCTGCCTCTTCTTTTGTAGGAGCTATAGCTTCTACTGTTTCTTGTGCATTGTAAAATTCTATTTCATATTCATCTTTTAAAAATGTATATAAAGATTCGATATCAAATTTTTCTTCTAAGTTTGGAACTAAATCGTAATTTAAATAGTTCGTCATTAAAGCAAAGGGAATACCATTTAATAGTCTTAGTCTTTTAATCGAGAGAAGTTTTTTACATTTTAACAAATCTTTTACATAATGCTCTTTTTCAAGAATTTCAAATTTTGTAAATTTGGTCTCTAATTTATGTTTTTGCTTGGATAGTCTTTGTGTTAATGAACCAATTGAATTTGCATCATATAAAACTTTTTGTTCTAAAACAAAAGTTCCTTTTCCTTGTTTTTTTTCAACAATATGATCTCTTTCAAGCTCTTCAATAGCCTTTCTAATTGTAATTCTACTTACATTATATATCTCTTCAAGCTTCGGTTCAGCAGGTATTATCTCACCAACTTTATAATTTTCTTTTATATCTTTTAAAAGAAGATCTTTTAATTGTAAATATAACGGCATACCTTTTTTAGTAAACAATTATTGTCCTTAATTTATATTATTTTAAAAAGTTTATTTAAAAAGATATTAAATAAACATTATATAATAACAATATAACATTATAATGTTTAAGTAAGTATTAATAATCTAGTCATTATAATGTTATTATGAATTTGAAGGAATAATATGAAAACACAAAATAAAAAATTTGATAATATTTTTACATCTATAGAAGAAATTCCCAAAGAGTATAGACTTAATGGAGAAATATTTCAAGATGAGTATTTAAGTGATGGTGCAATGAAGCATTGGAAAGGTAATAAACAAGATGTATATTCTCCTATATGTCTAAAAGATGGTAAGCAAGTTAAGATTGGTTCTTATCCTAAACTTACAGAAAAAGAAGCACAAGAAGCTTTAGATTCTGCTATGAATGCATATAATTATGGAATGGGTGAATGGCCTCAAATGACAGTTGCACAAAGAATTAAAGCTGTTGAAAAGTTTACTTTTAAAATGATTGAGAAAAGAGAAGAGGTTGTTAATCTTCTTATGTGGGAAATTGGAAAACCACTTAAAGATTCTGAAAAAGAATTTGATAGAACAGTTGATTATATAAAAGACACAATCTCAGCACTAAAAGAACTTGATAGAAAAAACTCACAATTAGAGATTGAATCAGGAATAATAGCTCAAATTAAAAGATCACCTCTTGGAGTTACTTTATGTATGGGACCTTTTAATTATCCATTAAATGAAACATTTACCACTTTAATCCCTGCACTTATCATGGGAAATGCTGTTATATTTAAACCACCAAAGTTTGGTGTTTTATTACATAGACCCTTACTTGAAGCTTTTAGATCATCTTTCCCAAAAGGTATTGTAAATACTTTATATGGAAGTGGAGAAGAGCTTTTAACACCTTTAATGAAAAGTGGAAAAATTGATGTATTAGCATTTATTGGTAGCTCAAAAGTTGCAAGTACTATGGAACATCATCATCCAAAACCAAATAGATTAAGATCAGTACTAAGTTTAGAAGCTAAAAATGCAGCTATTGTTATGCCTGATGCAAATTTAGATGTTGCAGTAAATGAGTGTGTGACTGGAAGTTTGTCTTATAATGGACAAAGATGTACAGCATTAAAAATTCTTTTTGTACATGAAAATATAGTAGGAAGTTTTTTAGAACAATTTAATGCAAAAATTGACAAAATTAGATGCGGAATGCCATGGGATAAAGATGTACAAATTACACCATTACCTGAATCAAATAAGACAACTTATTTAAAAGATTTAATTGAAGATGCAAGTTCAAAAGGTGCTAAAGTAGTAAATAAAGATGGTGGGGTTATTAAGAATACCTTTATGTTCCCAGCAGTTTTATATCCTGTTAATAAAGATATGAAAGTTTATCATGAAGAGCAGTTTGGACCAGTTATCCCAATATTAACATACAAAGATATTACTGAACCAATGCAGTATTTAATGGAATCAAATTATGGACAACAAGTAAGTATATTTGGTAATAATTCTGATGAAATTGCTAAAATGATTGATAGTTTTGTTAATCAAGTAAGTCGAGTGAATATTAATGCTCAATGTCAAAGAGGTCCAGATGTTTTTCCTTTTACAGGTAGAAAAGATTCTGCTCAAAGTACTTTATCAGTTGGAGATGCATTAAGAGCTTTTAGTATTAGATCAATGGTTGCTATAAAAGATAATAATGAAAACAAAGAGATAGTTACAAATATTTTAAGAGATCATAAATCTAATTTCTTATCAACTGATTTTATACTTTAAAAGGAATTTATATGCAAAAAAGAACAAAGATACTAGCAACAATAGGGCCAGCAAGTCATAGTGTAGAGAAAATAGAGGGGATGATAAAAGCAGGTGGAAATATGTTTAGATTAAATTTTTCACATGGAGATCATGAGTATCACTTAAAAACACTAAATAATATAAAAGAAGCATCAAGAAATACAAATACAACAGTAGGAATATTGCAAGATATATCAGGGCCAAAGGTACGAGTAGGGGATTTGGAAGAGCCCTTTGAACTTATAAGAGGAGATGAGATTACTTTTCAAAAAGATGAGATAGTAGGATATAAAAAAGCAGAAAAGAAATATGTAGTTTCAATAAATTACGCAGATATCCTAGATAAAGTAAAAATAGATGAATATATCTACTTGTATGATGGAACAATAAGAGCAAAAGTAATACAAATAAAAGAAGAAGTAATAGCAAGAATAGAGAATAATGGAACGCTAGGCTCAAGAAAAGGAGTAAACTTTCCAAATACAATAATAGATATAAATGTAATAACAAAAAAAGATGAAGAAGATATAGCATGGGGAGTAGAAAATCAAGTAGATTACTTTGCAATCTCATTTGTACAAAATAAAACAGATATGCAAAGAGCAAGAAAACTTCTAAATGGATATAAAGGTAAACTAATAGCAAAAATAGAGAAGTTTGATGCAGTAGAAAATATAGATGAGATACTAGAAGCAAGTGATGGCTTAATGGTAGCACGAGGTGATTTAGGGATAGAAGTACCTTACTATGATGTGCCAACAATCCAAAAGATGCTAATAAAAAAAGCGAATATAGTAGGAAAACCAGTAATAACAGCAACACAAATGCTTTTATCAATGACACAGAATGAAAGAGCAACAAGAGCAGAGATATCAGATGTAGCAAATGCAGTACTAGATGGAACAGATGTAGTAATGCTAAGTGAAGAGAGTGCAGTAGGAGAAGATCCAGTAAATGTAGTAGATACAATGAGTAATATTATAGCAAGAACAGAAGATATATATAACTATGATAAACAAAGTAAATTTGGATACCTAGATGAATTTGATGTAATACAATCAACAGTGACAAAATTAGCAGATGACTTGAAAGCAAAAGGGATATTAGCACTAACAAGCTCAGGGAAATCAGCAATAAAAATATCAAGATATAGACCAAAGACAGCAATATATGCCTTTACACATAAAAAGAAAGT
>CAJQLJ010000114.1 GCA_905479135.1 uncultured Campylobacterales bacterium
CTTTTAATTCACGTATTTCTTCTCTTAAGCTTTTTATTTCATCATTTATATGTGTTTCGTTTGCTTGAACTTCATCTATTAAGTGTTGTTCTTCTTTCTGATTTAATACAGCCATTGCATCAACTATAATAGCTACAACTAAGTTTATCATTATAAAAGTTACAATAAAAATAAAAGGTATAAAGAAAACCCATGCATAAGGATATGTTTCCATCAAAGGTCTTACTATTCCCATAGACCATGATTCTAAAGTCATCACTTGAAATAGAGTATAAAAAGATTCGCCTAATGTTCCAAACCATTGTGGAAATTCTTCTTTGAAAAGTTGTGTTGCCATGATAGCAGATATATAAAAAAACAAAGTCATTAAAGCTATCACAGATAACATACCAGGTATCACACTAACTAATGCTGCAACAACTTTTTTCATCTGTGGAACAGCTGTAACTAGCCTAAATAATCTTAGCACTCTTAAAGTTCTTAATATCTCAAATCCACCACTTGTAGGCACTAATGAAATAGCAACTACAAAAAAGTCAAACAAACTCCAAGGATCTTTGAAAAAAGAAAGTCTATAAATATAAACCCTGAGTATAATCTCTACAGTAAAAATCGTAATAACGATATGATTGAACATCGTAGTATAAGTTTCATAACTTAACATAAATGTTTTAGAAGTCTCTAAACCCATTGTAATACCGTTTAGTACTATCAAATAAATTATAAACTTTGAGAAAAAATTACTTTCTATAAATGATTTTATTTTGCTATTCATATAATCTCCATATTTTTTAGAATAATAGCAAAATAATGATTTTAAAATCTAGATGTGTTGATTATTATAAAATTATAGTATGAAAATTAGATTAATATATAAATATTTCTAATGAATAACTGGCTTTACATTATTAATCACAATATCTAAAACTTCATTTTTCTTTTTATTTATCCAGCCTGTAGTTTCATCATTATATATGATTATATTTGCAGAAGTTTTATCTTTAAATGGTCTCATAGCTCTTCCTATGATTTGTTGCAATCTAGCTGTATCTTCAAAAGGAGGGTAGGCAGGACTTGCACAAAATACATTTTTAATAGAAGGGATATCAGTACCTTCACCTAAAAGCTTTGAAGTTCCTATTAGAACATAATCAGTGATAATATTTTCTGTTAGATTACTAAATATTTCATTTCTTTCTTTTGCTTTTGTATTTGCATCAATATACATAACATTAAAAGATGAAGATAATTCTTCTTTCAACATTTGACCTAATTCAAGAGTATTTACTAAAATAACAGATTGGTTAGTCTTAAACTGTTTTTTTTCATACACTAATGAGTTTTTGATGTCATTTAATATTAATTGTTTTCTTTTTTTTGATTTATCTATATTTTTTTTAAGCATCCCTAATTTTATATTAAAATCTAATGTTCTTAAATACTCTTGTTCTATATCAATTTTATAATTTGTATTTTTAAATCTTATATTGGGTCGTACTAAAAATCCATGTTTGTATAAATCTAGTATATCAACACTTGCTATTTCATTTCCAACTAAATCATAAAGTCTTTGTTCATTTTTTACATTGTTTCTATATGGTGTTGCCGTAAGACCATGCTTATACATAGCAGGGATACTTGATACAACATTATAGTATACAGAAGCACTAGCCTTGTGCATTTCATCGCAAATAATCTGTGCGTATTTATCTTCTTTAACTCTTTTTAATGTTGCTTCTTTATTTAAAGATTGCCATGTAGTTATTAAAATAGGCGCTCCAAACTCTTTTTTTGAAGAACTAATCTCTCCAATCATTGATGGGTCTATGTCTAATATATCTTGAAATCTTTTCTTTGTTTGTTTTACTAAATCGTATTTAGGAACAATAAAAAGTGTTCTTATATTTCTTTTGGCAATTAAATATGCAGCTATATTTGTTTTTCCAGAACCTGTAGGAGCATAGATGAATCCCGTAAGTGCTGTTCGAGTAAATTTATCAACACAAGCTTGTTGAAAATCTCGCGCTTTAAAATTTTTAATATTAATTGTTTCTTGATTTTCTATAATTTTACATTTATCTCTTTGGGGTACATTTACAGTCCATTCGACATCAGTGCAAATGTTTTTAAATTTACTTAGCAATTCTAAAACTTCTCCATAAGGAAAAATCTTTTCAATAACTCCATCTATAAGTTTTACTTGTGATCCTATTATTAATTGCATGATATCTCCAAAGAATATTTAATTTCTACGAAATTATATATAAACTTTTTCTAATACTTTAAAAGAATAACAATTTGTAATGTTTTTATTTTCATTGTTTATATTCGCTATAATCTAAAATAAAAAAGCAAATTAGGTAATAAATGCAACAAACAGCTCTCAAAATACTAAAAACTGGTCAAAATGTCTTTCTAACTGGATCAGCTGGTACAGGTAAAACACACATTTTAAATGAATTTGTTTTATATTTAAAATCTAGGAAAGTTATTCCAACTATTGTAGCACCTACAGGAATTGCTGCTTCACATTTAAATGGGCAGACTATTCACTCATATTTTAGCTTAGGTATTAGAGATAGTATTGATGAATATTTTATATCAAATTTGATAGAAAAAAAGTACCTTCAAACAAGATTTAAAAAACTAAAGGTATTAATAATAGACGAAATCTCTATGGTTTCTCCTAATATTTTTACTTCTATTGATAAGATTTTAAGAGCATTTAAACAAAATGACAATCCATTTGGTGGTATTCAAGTAATACTTTCAGGCGACTTTTTCCAATTACCTCCAATATCAAAAAATAATGATGGTAAAAGATTTGCATGGCAAAGTCCATCATGGAAAGAGTTGGATTTACAAACTTGTTATTTGGAAAAAAAGTTTAGACAAGATGATAATCAACTTATTTTTGTACTTGATGAAATAAGAAGTGGAAATGTATCACAAAAAAGTCATGATATTTTAAATGCAAGATTAGAAAAAGACTTAGACATAGATTTTACACCTACAAAGCTTTATACACATAATATGGATGTTGACAAGATTAACAATAATGAATTAGTGAGCATAGATAATAAATCACAAGTTTTTAAATATACAAGTGAGGGTGCAAAAAGTAATATAGAAAAACTATTTAAATCAGCTTTAGTTCAAGAAGAACTAACACTCAAAAAAGATGCTGTAGTTATGTTTATAAAAAATAATCCTGAAAAATATTATATAAATGGAACTACAGGAGTTGTAATAGATTTTACAAAAGATGAGCAAAAGCTACCTATTGTAAAACTATCAAATGGTTATGTAGTAAAAGTAGAATATGAAGATTGGAAGATAGAAAATGATTCAGGAAAAATACAAGCAAAAATATCTCAAATTCCTCTAAAACTTGCTTGGGCTATTACTATTCATAAATCTCAAGGTATGACACTTGATGCAGCACAAATAGATTTATCTAAGACATTTGAAGTAGGGCAAGGTTATGTAGCATTATCAAGAATAAAAAATATTGAAGGTTTAAAACTTATGGGCTTTAATGACAATGCCTTAAGTGTAGACACTTTGATATTAAGTATTGATCCACGTATAAAACAAGCTTCAAAAAAAGCTTCAGAAAAAATAGAATCTTTGGAAGAAAATCAACTAAATGCTATACAATTATCATATATTCAAAAACTTGGTGGAACTATAGATGAAAAAGAGATAAATAAAGAAAAAGAGATATTAAGTAAAGAACCTAAAATAGAAGCAAAAATTCCAAATCACATAAAAACAAAAAATCAAATTGAAAACTCAGCAACTCTTCAAGATTTAGCAAAAAATGCAGGCTTCTCTTTATCAACTATTATTAATCATTTAAGTTTATTAAAAACAGAAGAAACAAATTTTGATATATCTAAATATATGCCAAACTTAGCTACTATCAATCTTATTAAAAAAGCTGTTAAAGAAATCAAAGAAGTAAATAATGAAGAAGATTTTTCAGAAGACGGCAAGATTAAATTAAAACCAATATATATAAAATTAGATGAAAAAATATCATACGATGATATAAAAATAGTTCTTATTTAAAATTGAATTTTTAGGAAATTATATGAATGAAATAAAACAAAATACAAAGCCTATCAAAACCTTAGACGATTTAGCAAAGTTTGCAGATTATTCTTTAATGAATACTCTTAATAAAAATCCAGAATCAAAAGATGATGGTGTTGATTATCAACCTCGACAAGTTTTTTCAGGTCATTATGTACCAGTTAAACCAACTCCAATAAGAAATCCAGAATATATTACTCATAGTAAAGAATTATTTAATGAACTAGGTTTTGATGATAGCTTAGCTTTAAATAAAGACTTTATTTCTATGTTTTCAGGTGATATTTCAAAAGTACCAGAACCTTTAAGTAAAGTGGGATGGGCTTGTGGTTACGCTTTATCTATTTATGGTAATGAATACTATCAGCAATGTCCTTTTCAAACTGGAAATGGATATGGAGACGGAAGGGCAGTTTCTATTCTTGAAGCTGTAATTAATGGTAAGAGATGGGAAATGCAACTAAAAGGTGGAGGTAAAACACCATATTGTCGTGGTGCTGATGGCCGAGCTGTTTTACGTTCTAGTGTTCGGGAGTTTTTAGCTCAAGAACATATGTACTCTTTAGGGGTTTCTACATCTAGGTCTTTGAGTTTATATACTTCAATGACTGAATTAGTTCAAAGACCTTGGTTTTCTAAGGGTTCTTACTCAAAAGATCCTGATAGAATGATTGAAGAAACAGTTGCAATTACTACGCGTGTTGCTCCATCATTTTTAAGAGTTGGACAAGTAGAACTTTTTGCACGTCGTGCTAGAAAAAATGAGCATTCAAAAGCTAAAGAAGAACTAGAAAAAATTGTTTTACATTTAATTGAGCGAGAATATAAAGATGTAATTGATAAGAATCTAACTCTTGAAGAAAAAGCTGTTTTATTAGCAGAGCAGTTTAGAAAACGTCTTACAAAACTTGTATCAAACTGGATTCGTATAGGTTATTGTCAAGGTAATTTCAATAGTGATAACTGTGCAGCTGGTGGCTTTACTTTAGATTATGGACCTTTTGGATTTATTGAAGGCTTTGATCCTTATTATCAACCTTGGAGTAGTAGTGGTGATCATTTTTCATTTTTAAATCAACCACAAGCAGCAGAACAAAACTTTCATGTATTTTATTCTGCTTTAAGAGTATTAATAAGTTCAAATAAAAAATGTTTAGAAGAGTTAGATAAAATCAGAAATGATTTTTCAAAAGTAATGCAAGAAGAAATGCAAAATATGTGGACTTCAAAACTAGGTCTTAGTACTTTTGATGAAGAGTTATTAAATGAACTTTTAGTATTAATGACTGAAAGTACAGTAGATTATACTATGTTCTTCCGTGAACTTTCAAATATCCCTTCTGATATTTCATCACTTAAAAAATGCTTCTATAATCCTGTATTAAATGAAAAACTTAAAAAACGTTGGAATTTATGGTTTGATAAGTGGAAATTACTTATAAAAGATTCTAATTTTGATGAATTGAGTATTCAAATGAAACTTATAAATCCAAAATATACTTTGAGAGAATGGTTTTTGGTACCAGCTTATGAACAAGCACAAATTGGCGAGTATACTTTAATCAAAGAACTACAAGAAGTTATGACAAATCCATATTCTGAACAATCTTTAGAAGTAGAAAATAAGTTTTATAAGTTAAAACCATTGGAGTTTTTTGACTTAGCTGGTATATCTCATGTTAGCTGTTCGTCTTAA
>CAJQLJ010000115.1 GCA_905479135.1 uncultured Campylobacterales bacterium
TTCCCATGAATTTAAATACTTTTCAGTTAAATGAAAATCTTCACCTTTGTGTTCTGTTAATGTAATGTATTGATTTTTTTTATCAACACTAAAAAGTTTTTCAACCAAATCAATATACAGAAGAACTAATTCTCTTCTTTTTATTATTGTTCTTCCCTCTCTAATGTCTAAGTTCATTAAACAGATGTCATCATTAATATTTGCTCTTCCTATTGATAGTGAATACTTATCATATTCTCGAATAGATACTGCTATATGATCAGTACCTGTATCCATAACTTTTGAAAATATAGACATAACTTTTTTTACAAACTCATCTTTTATATTAGTATCAATTTTTTTATTTACTTCAAATTGTAAGTGAGGCATTTAGTATCCTTTAATTTATAAAATTCTAGCATATTGAAGTTTATGTATTCATATTAAATTCATTCTACTAATAGCATTCTAGAATATAAACCTGCCGTTGATGTATACCCTACTTCTGAAAATTTCAATTGTTTATTTTTATCAAATATTAATGTAGTTGGAAATATTTTTATGTTAAATTTTCTTAAATATAGAGCATTGTTATCATTTACTACTTTAAATGTAAGTTCATTATCATCTAGATACTTTTGTATTTGTTCTCTACTGCCTGATTGAACTGCAACAGTTATAACTTCATAATCTTTTGATATTTTTTCAATATTAGAAGCTTCAAATTTACAAGTAGGACACCAAGTAGCCCAAAAATGTACTAAAATTTTTTTGTTATCTGGTATCAAGTATTCTGTATTATCAATTAACCTAAAACTTTTTATATCTAATGATTCTTTATTTAAATCTAATGCTCTGTAATAACTAATAACATTCATTATAATCATAAGCATAAAAACGAAAACTATAGCTTCTTTAAAATACTTTTTAACTTTATCTTTCATTTCTTTCCTTTAGTAATATTAAAAAAAGTATACATTACTAATGTGTATTGTTTATAAAGACAAATCTACATTTAAATTAATTTTTCTTCATACAATCTTTTTGAACTTAAATATGAACTCTCTAAATTATCACCTTTGAAAAAATCCCCACAGATTCCAAGAGATAATTTTTCATCATATATATACTTATCATCAATTGATTTTGTAACATTTGCATATTTCCAAAAATGAGGCATAATATGAAAATCATCTTCAAGTTTCAAATTTAGAATTTCATAAACTTTATTTTCAATATATTCTTTTATATCATCTTTATTAGTTAAATTCTTTTCTTTACAAATAGTTGGGTTTAAATGGAGAACATAACTGGAAAAATTTTCATAATCATATTTTAAAGAGTTATCAACTATTTTATTAAAACTACTATCATTTAATAGTTTTTGATTCATGATATTTTTGAAAGTATATGAGTATATTAAGAGTGTTGCAATAGATTCGTAAGTAACAGTTTTTAACTTTTCTTCTATATTAAAAGGAAGCTCAATATTTAAATCTAAAATTTGAGGAGTTGGTATAGTAATAATTAATTTATCAAAAGGATGATACGAAATCCCATTCTCATCTGATAAATGCCATTTATTATCAATATTTTTACATGATACAATTTTTGTATTTTTATAGAAGTCATCTTTATCTAAAAGAGAAGAACATAATTTATTCATACCTTTTAATGGATAATAGCTGTTATCCTTTTTTACTAAAATATCCTCTTTTACTTTTTGTTCACAGAAATTTATAAACGCTTTATCTTTAGCGTGAAAATAAGGCGTTCCATGATCTATAAGTTTATCATTTACATATCTTGTGCTACATCTACCACCTGAACCTCTTGCTTTTTCAAATAACTTTACATCATTTCCATCTTTTTTTAAAAGATTATAAATATTTGTTCCGCTTAATCCTGCTCCAATTATTGCGATGTTCATTTCTCTTCCTAGTATTTATTTTAATATAGTGAAGATGGTATTAAATAATCAAGATATTTTGTAGTTGTTTTTTGTTAGTTTATAAAAGTTTAAGAAATAGATTAAACCAACTATTAAGATGATCTAATCTAAATTCTGTTTATTTTGTCATTTGTTTTAAATATTCTTTATATTCGATTTTATCAAGTTTTGCAACTTTAGCTTCAACTTCTTCTTTCATACTATTTTTATATTCTGAAACTTTTTTTCTTAAAGTTGAATCATTAACACCAAGTATTTGTGTAGCCAAAATACCTGCATTTTTCGCACCATTAATTGCCACTGTGGCAACAGGAACTCCTCCTGGCATTTGTACAATTGATAAAAGTGAATCCATACCTTCTAAATTTGAACCTCTAACTGGAACTCCAATAACAGGAAGTGCAGTTAAAGCAGCTACCATCCCAGGTAAGTGAGCAGCCCCACCTGCACCTGCAATAATAACTCTTAAACCTCTTTCCTCAGCATTTTTAGAATACTCTACTAATCTATCTGGTGTTCTATGAGCTGAAACTACACTTACTTCATAATCTATTCCAAATTCTTCACACATCTGTGCAGCAGCACTCATAACTGGTAAGTCTGAATCACTTCCCATAATAATTCCAACTAATGGACTACTCATATTTTTTTACTTCCTTTAATTTTTAATATATCTTTTGCTTTCATAGCTTTTTCTAATGCTTTATTTATATCATCATCTAAAACTGTAATATGTCCCATTTTTCTGAATGGCTTAGTAAAACTTTTTCCATAGAAATGAAAAGACAATTCAGGGATTTCAAGTGCATCATGAATACCTTCAATAAATGGTTCACCTTCAAAACCTTCTTCTCCAAGTAAATTAACCATCACTGATGGAGAAATAAGCTTTGTTGATCCTAATGGTAAATTAGTAACTGCTCTTATAATTTGTTCAAATTGAGATGTTGCACATGATTCAACTGTATAATGACCAGAGTTATGTGGTCTTGGTGCTATTTCATTTACAAGTAACTCTCCACTTTTTGTTAAAAACAACTCAACACCAAAAATACCAACACCACCTAAAACTTCAATTGACTTGACACATATTTCAATAGATTTTTCTTCAATAGTTTTTGAAATCCTTGCCGGTGCCATTACACTATCACAAATATTAACTCTTTCATCAAAAAGCATCTCAACAACTGGATAACATCTAATTTCACCTTCAATACTTCTTGCAACTATAACAGCTAATTCTTTGTCAATATCAACAAGTTCTTCAATAAATGATTCTGTTTTAATTGAGTTAACAATATCCGATTCAGATTTAAGCATCTGAACACCTTGTCCATCATAACCGCCAAATTTAGTTTTTTGTATTACTGGAAAACCAAATGATTTTAAATCTTCATCATTATTTACATTTTTATATTTAGGAACAGGAATACCTTTTTCATCCAAAAGTTTTTTCTGTTCATACTTATTTTGTATTAGTTCCATCACATATGGAGAGGGATGAATTCTATGTCCATTATCATATAATTTTTTTAAAATTGAAGTATCAATATGCTCTAATTCAAAAGTAGTAACATCTGTTTCTTTTACAATTTTTTCAAGCATATCTTTATCATAAAAACCACCAATAATATGTCTATCAGAAACTTGTGCTGCTGGACAGTTAGTTGTTGGATCTAAGATAGTAACGTGGAAACCCATTTTTTTGGCTTTTTGTGACATAATTTTACCTAATTGTCCACCACCTATTATTCCTAATTTTAAATTTGAATAGTTAAAATCTTTGTTCATTAATTTATCATCCTAAAAGTTTATTACTTAAGTAACATTACATCACTAATTATACATTTACCACCATATTTTTTTATAAAGCCTCTTATATCTTCTTGCATATATAAAAACTTTTCTTCCTCACAAACAGTAAATAAATAGTTATTACTAAAAACATCAGTAACATCATCTGCTGTTTTTAAACCATGACCACCACAACCTGCTATATCCTTAATGATTGTATATCCAGTAATTTCGTGTCCTTTTAAAAGTTTCAACAATCTGTTTATGTAAACAGATTCGATTATAATTTCAACTTTTTTCATATTAATCATATTTTAACCCCATAACGTATTTATAAAAAAGTAATATAACGGTATTCCTAAAGAAATATTAAAAGGAAACGTTATAGCTAAACTTAAAGGTAGATAAATCCCAGGGTTAGCTTGAGGAACTGAAAGTCTCATTGCTGCTGGAACTGCTATATATGAAGCACTACCACTTAAAAGTGCTAAAAGAAATGCATCACCTTTTGAAAGTTCAAAAAAGTAAGCCAATGCAACCGCTACAGATGCATTAATTACAGGCATTACTAAAGCAAATGCAATTAAAAAGAATCCAACTTTTCTAAGTTCATATATTTTTCTAGCTGCAACTAATCCCATATCAAGAAGGAAAAATGCAAGGAAACCTTTAAATAAAGTTCCAAAAAGTGGTTCCATTGAAGTCCAACCTTTCTCACCTGTTAATATACCAATAATTAATGCACCAATTAATAGATATACTGATGGATTTAAAAAAGCTTCACGTAAAATTTCATTCCAATCGGTTTTACTGTCTTTACTATCATTTTTATCTTTAGCAAATACAGCAGCAAAAACTAAACCAATTACAATAGCTGGAGATTCCATAAGAGTCATAGCTGCAACCATATAACCACCATATTCAACACCCATTGTTTGCAAATAAGTTATTCCCGTTATGAACGTAACTGCACTAATAGAACCATAAGTTGCGGCAACTGCTATTGCATTATAGGTATCAAGTTTTCTTTTTAAAATAAAATAACTATAAATAGGAACAAGTGTTGCCATAAATATAGCTAATGATAAAGCTTTTAACACATTGATGTCTAATCCACTTTTAGATAATTCATATCCACCATGTAATCCTATTGCGATTAATAAATATAATGAAAATAATTTAGGTAGAGGTTGTGGTATTGATAAATCGGATTTTAAAAAAACGGCAAGCATTCCTAAAAAAAAGAATAGAATTGGGGGATTTAGAATATTCTGTAAAATTATATCAATATTCATTCTTGTTAAGTCCTTAAAATACATAATAAATTTATAGTAAACAATTAAATTAATTTTATTGTTCACTCTAGATAATGGTATTTTAGCAAATAAATAATTACAATAGATTTAACAAATATTAAAATATATTTTGTAAATCTTAAAGTAAAGCTACACCTCCTAAAATATAGACTTTATAGTTTTAAAATTCATAAAAAAATTGTTTAATTAGAGTAATTTAAAAAAAGAAAATTATGTATATTGTTAGAAACTTAACAATTATAAACTTTAGAGTTTTGTAGGAATGGATTTTTGACTGTTAGTATATCTTGCTAGATCATACTACTTTTATTACTTAAATAGTATTTTGAATATATTATAATTATCTTTATATTCATGTTCTAAATTGAAACCATGTAGATTTAAAATTTTACTTACTATATTTAATCCTAATCCATGACCCTGTACTTGATTTGGTTCTCTTGTAAATGGTTGTATATAGTATATTAAATCATTGGAAAGTTTATTAGAAATATTTTTTATGCATACTTTGTCATTATTACTCTGTATTTCAATAGGAAATTCTATTGCATACTTAATTGCATTATCAAATAGATTTTTAAATACAATTGTCAAATAATAGAAATCTGCATTAATATAAAAATCATTCTTTATATTAACTCTTACCCTAGATTCATTTTCTATAGAAAGTTTTGAAAGCGCCTCTAAAATAACACTACTTACTTTGAATTTACTAATTTTTAAAACAGCAAAATTTAATTTGTCTCTTTCTAATAACTTGTTTGTTAGTTTTTCAATATCATAAAAGACTGTATTTATATCTTTTAATATTTGATCATCTTTACTTGAAAGCTTTTCAATTATAAACTTGCCTTTAGCAATTGGTGTTTTTAATTCATGGCTTATATTTCTTAGAAGTTCTTCCCTTGAAGATATAATATCAGCTTGTTTTTGTAAGAATGAATTTAGATTATTAGTAATAATACTGAGTTCATTGTTTTTACCAATATCTATTTTAATTGTTTTTTCACTATTTTTAAATAGTTGAAGAACTCCTAGATTAAGTTTATCTAACTTATTTTTTATTTCATTTATTATTTTAGATGAAATAACAAGACTAATTAAAAGTAATACAGTAAATAAAACAACTAATTCAAGTTTAATGGTATCGAGGAATTCATTTCTCTTCTTATTGGTTTGTGTCAATTTTTTTTGAAGATATTTAATCTCTTGAAAAAGAAGCTTTTGTGTTTGAATATTAAGCTCTTCAATTGTTTTATTATATAAATCTAAATTATTATTTCTAGCAATTATAGAAGTATATAAATCGTTTTTTATAAGTTTTTGCATTAAATTCAAGTTTTTGAAAATAAAATCTAAATTTTTATTTTCTTCATCAGATTCAGAATTATCTAATATTTCTTTTTTTAAATTACTTAAACTTTTAGAAAGAATTTCTGCTTTGTTAATTCGCTCATCAACTATTTTTAATTTATCAAAATCAGTTGTTATATCTAGTACAATCCATGAATAGGAATTACTAAATTCTTTTAATTTTTCAACTCTGATTAATTGATCATATCTGTGACTTTGTTGATAATTTATAGAATTTAAGTTATAAATTGTGTAAAAAAATACTCCTACAATAAAAGTGACAATAAATAATATTAAACTAAAAGATATTAATAATCTTTTTCTAATTGTCATAAAAAAACTTATATCCAATACCCCAAATAGACTTAATATATTTAGGTTCCTTTGAGCTATCATCAATTTTAAATCTAATATTGCTTATATGCATATCGACGGTTCTATTTTTTGTATCTTCATTAAGTGAAGTTTTTTTTAATATATCTTCTCTTGAGATAATTTTATTTAAATTATTTATAAATAGTAAGAATATTTCTTTTTCAATTTTGGTAAATTCAATTTCAATTTCATTCAGAAAAAATCTCGAAGCACTAATATCAATACTTAAATCATTTATTTTAAATATATCAGATTTATTATAACTTTTGAGTGTGGATTCAATTCTTAAAACAAGTTCTCTTGGTTCATATGGTTTTGAAAGATAATCATCAGTTCCTAGTTCATAACCATAGATTTTATTACCTATATCATCTCTAGCTGTTGAAATGATAATAGGTATATTTTTTATCTTTTTTAGTTTTTTAAATAAGTCAAAACCGTCCATATTAGGTAAGCCTAAATCAAGTATAACTATTGTGAAATCTTCAGCGTTAGTTTTAAATAATGCTAATGCATCCATAGGATTAGAAAAAGCACTACAAGAATAATCATATTCTTGTAAATACTCATCAATTAAATTTTGTAATACTAAATCATCTTCAACGAGTAATACTTTCTTCATACTTAAGCCTTTTTTATTAAGATACTTTCCTTGCAATGTATTTTAACCAAAAATATCCAAATAATCCAGCAAATAATGAGGCAGTAAGTATTCCAATCTTTGCTTGAAAAACAAGTTCAGGTGAATTAATAAATGCTAAATCTGCTACAAAAATAGACATAGTAAATCCAATACCACCTAAAAATGATACACCGAATATTTGACTCATTGTACTACCGCTTGGTAATTGAGCTATCTTTAATTTTATAGCAAGCCATGAAATTCCGAATATTCCTATAACTTTACCTAAAACAAGTCCTGCAATAATTCCTGCTGAAACAGGCTGTAAAATTGTAGTGTTAATTGAACTAAAGTCTATAGCTATACCTGCATTTGCTAAAGCAAATAGTGGGATAATAATAAGTGCAACAGGTAAATGTAAATTGTGTTCTAGTCTAGCAGCAGGTGTTCCAACTTCATCAATTTTATCTTTGATATTTAAAAGAAGTGCTTTTTGTTTTTCATTTATCATATGATCATCTTCTATTGGATAACTCTCGTATTCTTTTATTAAAGTTTTAGTATCTTCAGCAAAAGATGACGGTGCTCTTTTAGGTTTTGATGGAATTGTAAGTGCTGCTAAAACACCAGCAATAGTAGCATGAACTCCTGATTCAAGCATAAAGAACCACATACATAAACCTACGATAAAGTATGGTAAAATAGCATGAATACCAAATCTATTTAATACAATCATTAGAAAAAACATAGCACCTGCTAATGCAAGTGGTATCATATTTATTGTTTCAGTGTAAAATAGCGCAATTACTAAAACTGCTCCTAAGTCATCAACAATAGCAAGAGCTACTAAAAATGTTACAAGAGCAGTTGGAACTCGTTTACCTAAAAGAACTAATGCACTAATTGCAAATGCAATATCAGTAGCCATTGGTATTCCCCAACCAGCAGCACCTTCTGTTCCTGCATTAAAATATAAATAAATAATAGCTGGAAATATCATTCCACCAAATGCTGCAAGTATAGGTAACATAGCAACTTTTAAATTAGATAATTCACCAGCTGTTATTTCTCTTTTAATTTCAAGACCAATAAGAAAGAAAAATATAGCCATTAGTCCATCATTAATCCAATGATGTAAAGAGTTCGATAATGCCCAAGAACCAACATTTAAATCAATATAAACATGGAAAAAATGTAAATAACTTTCTGCTAATGTAGAGTTTGCTAAAACAAGTGCTAAAATTGTCATAAAAACTAATATCAATCCAGTTGTAGTTTGTGCATGTATAAAGTGTTCAAAAGGAGTAGCAATTCTTCGAAATGCCTTTTCCCATGGTGCATATATTTTCATAATATTCCTAATATTTTTTTTAATTATATATTATTTTGGTAAAGAAAATAAGTATATATTTGTTGACAATTAATTGACATTTTAAAATGTCAATTAATTTTAGGTAAAAAAAAAGCTTCTAAATAAAAGAACCTATGTTCAAATATTTAGAAGCTTTTATGGCTCCGGCACCTGGATTCGAACCAGGGACCAAATGATTAACAGTCATCTACTCTACCACTGAGCTATGCCGGAATGTTTTTGGTTATATGTTAAATTTAAAAAGATGGCTCCGGCACCTGGATTCGAACCAGGGACCAAATGATTAACAGTCATCTACTCTACCACTGAGCTATGCCGGAATCTAATAAATTTATCTAACATTAAAAAGGTTAATGGCTCCGGCACCTGGATTCGAACCAGGGACCAAATGATTAACAGTCATCTACTCTACCACTGAGCTATGCCGGAATTTGTATTCCTCTTTAATGGGGTGGAATTATAGTAAAAAAGATATGCTTTGTCAAGCAATTTTTCATTTTTTTTTAAAATTTTAAAATAGGAATTATTTTCCTATTTTAAACAAATTATTTTTTAGAAACCCTTTTACACTCACTTACAAAGTGTATTGCATTTTCTACTGGAACATCAGGTAATATACCATGTCCTAAATTAAAAATATGACCTTGCCCTTGCATAGTTTTTTGTATAGCTTCTACACATTTTGTAGTTTCTTCTTTAGAATAAAGTCTACATGGTTCCATATTACCTTGAAGTACATATTTTTCACCAAGTTTTTCTTTAGCCATTGCCATTGGAGTTCCCCAGTCAACACCAAATACATCAAAGTTTCCATATATACCACCCATATTAATAAAAGCAGACACACCTTTAGGGAACATAATAATAGGAACGTTAGGATATTTAGCTTTTATATGATCAGCAATTTCCACCATGTACTTCCAAGAAAACTCATCATATTTTCCTGGTTCAATAGCAGCTGCCCATGAATCAAATATTTGAACAACATCTGCACCTGATTCTATTTGTTTTTCCATATAAAACTTAACTACATCAGTAACTTTTCTTAAAATCTTATGTAATAATTCTGGATTAGAGTACATCATTTTTTTACAAAGATTATAAGTTTTTGTTCCTTGTCCTTCAATCATATATGTTGCAAGTGTCCAAGGAGCACCTGTAAATCCAATAAGAGCTTTATCAACTGGTAGTTGTTTCTTTAAAAGTTTTATAGTTTCATATACATATGTAAGTTTATCTGCAGCTTCTTCTCCACCTAATAATGCATCTACATCATCTTCATTTACTATTGGATCTTTAAAAATAGGACCCTCACCTTTAATA
>CAJQLJ010000116.1 GCA_905479135.1 uncultured Campylobacterales bacterium
AGATTTTTAGAGATTATGGAAATAGAGTAAATAGAAATAAAGCAAGAGTTAGACACTTAGTAAATGAATGGGGATTAGAAAAATTCGTAGATGAAATTGAAAAAGTTATTGGATACAAGTTGGAAAATGGTTTAGATGAACCAGTAATTACTCCTTTAGAAAAAAGAAACCATTTTGGTATACATAAAGCTAAACAAGAGGGTGAGTCATTTATTGGATTTGCTACAAATTCTGGTCGTGTTGATGGAAAAGACTTTAAATTAATTAGTGATATTTGTAGTAAATACAATGTAAAAGGAATGGCTTTAACTTCTACTCAAAACTTTATAATTTATGGTGTTAAAGATGAAGATTCCCAAGCTATTGCAGATGAAATTGACGCATTAGGTTATCCATATGCTCCAACACCATTTAGAGCAAGACTACAATCTTGTACTGGTAGGGAGTTTTGTAAATTTGGTATAACTGAAACAAAAGAATATGCTAAGAAAGTGGTACTCGAATTAGAAGAAAGAAACCCTAACTTTAAAGAAACAGTAATGATTGCAATTTCAGGTTGTGGAAATGGTTGCTCACATCCTCAAATTTCTGATATTGGTTTTGTAGGAACTAAGGTTAGAGATGGTAGTGGGAAAAGAGTCGAAGGCTATGATGTGTTATTAGGTGGACAACTTCATGGTGCTAAGGGAAGTAGAATTGCACATAAAACAGGTGTAAAAGTTGAAGCTTCTAAACTTGTTGAATTTGTAGGGAATTTAATCTCTTCTTATGAAAGTGACAATTTAGGCCAAAAGTCATTTAGGGAATATTTAAACATTATAGAATTAGAAAAATAAAAGAAAAAGTTAATGTGTATGGAAGGTTAATATAACTTTCCATATAAGTCTAGATGAATTAAATAAACTCTTAAATCAAACTCTACTTGATGATAATCTTCTTGTATAAATGTACATAAATTATAAAAAGCTTTATTATGTTCTTTTTCTTTAAAATGAGATAATTCATGAACTATAATCATTTCTAAAAACTTTTCTGGTGCATTTTTAAACATAGATGCAACACGTATTTCATTTTTAGATTTTAGTTTGTTTCCTTGAACTCTTGAGATAATTGTATGCATACCAAGGGCATTACTAATCACATTTATTTTTCCATCATAAATAACTTTTGATACTTGTGACTTTTTAAAATATTCATTTTTAAAATCCATAACATAAGCATATAAAGCTTTATCTGTCTTAATATCATGTTTTTTAGGATATTTTTTTCTTAAGTAATCACCTAATTTATCTTTTTCTATTAAACTTTGTATCTGGTTTTGTATCTCTTGTGGATAGTGTTGTATATATTTCAATTTTTAATTAATTTCCTGTTTTTTTATTTCATCGAATGTATAAGTGAAAATATTTTGATTGTTTTTATAGCTTGCTATGTAAGAAATACTATATTTATCACAAATATTTTTAACAATATTTAAACCTAATCCTAAGCCTCTTTTCGCTTCTTCTTCTCGATAATTTTTTTCAAATATTTTATTTTTATTTTTTATTTCATTCGCATAACTTTTAAATTCTAGAACTATTTTATTTTTATTTTTATTTTTAGATTTCTTTAAATTTATATAGATTGGTTTTTCAATTTGAGCATATTTAATTGCATTTGAGATATTGTTGTCTATTAATCTTTCAAGTTCTACAGTATTGATATAAGTATAAGCATTTATATCAATTTCTGCTTTTATTTCTTTTAAATTCATTTTACAAATTGTTTGAAAAAAATCAATCCTTTTTTCAATTACTTTACTAAGAGATATTAAAGTAGGATTATATTTTATTGTATCATATGAAGTTATATAAGATAAATCTTCATAGGAGTTTGATAGCATATTTATAGAAGCATCAATTGAATCTATGTAAGAGGATACCAAATCATTCTCTTGTAAATCCTTTATCATTTCTACATTCATAAGAATGCTTGTTAAAGGGGTTCTTATTTGGTGTACAGTGTCTGCAATAAATCGTTTTATTTCTTCTTTTGCATATTCTAAATCTTTATGACTCTCTTCTAGTTTAGAGATAAATGTATTAATAGAATTAACAATAAGTCCTAATTCATCTATTGAATCAGAAGATAATCTTTTGTGAAAATTTACTTTACCATGTGCTATGTTTTCTGATTCTTCTACAATTTGTGTTATTTTATAACGCATATCTTTGTAAATATAAAAAAGACCTAAAGATGATAAAATTATCCATAAAATAAAGGCAAAACTACTATTAAATAAAACCCAACTGGATGTTTCATATATAGAGTTTACATCTTTTTTAATTTCATTTTTTATTTTCTCTCTTAAATTTTGATATTGATTTAGAACTTTTTTATACGTACTTACAACTAAGAGTGTTTTAAAATGAATATAATCATAACTACTAGTACTTTCTATTAAATCTTTAGACAAATTGCTAGCTTCAAAATAATATTCATTAAATGATTTTTGTATATTATCCAGTTCCTTTTTATAAATAGTGTCTTTATGCAATGTCAATTTTTTTTGCATTTTTTTTGCATATATATTTGTTTCTTTTATCAAATCCAACTCTTTAACAACAACTGCATTGTTAAGTTCAAAAGAAATTTTTTGTAATAAAAATTCATTATCAAACAAAGTTTCATAAAGTGGAATTGATTCTTTATTTATTTTTGAGATTGATTCTTTCATATAATTTGTATTTGATAAAATATATATATAAAAAAGCAAAAAAAACATAAAACCAGCTATTGAGGGTATCAAAAATTTTTTAAGAATTGATAATGAATTATAATAGAAGGCAAGTTTTTTCAATTTTATATCTCTTCTTTTATCTTTTCTAAATCTCTAATTTTTTGAAGATATTCAGCTTCTTTTGATTTAACAAAATTTATTCTATCTTCATTAATATCTAAATATTGATCTTTAGAGTATTTTGCAATTTTAAATAGATAATTTCTTCTTGATGTTAGAAAATCTTCAATTTTATCAAAACCAAAATTTGCTTTTAGCTTTGCTAATATCTCATCTTCTCTTGGATGTTGAATAGCAAACCTTGTTGGTTCTTTTTTATATAACTCTTCAGATTCTTTTATTTGTTCTTCAAAATGTGCAATTGTAGCTTGTGTAGTTTGAATATACGAATATGATAATGCTCCATTAAAGTAAGCAAACTTCTTTCTTAATGCTGAGATATTTTCTAGAATAGCTCTGTGATATGATCTTAATACATTCTCATATATTTTTGCTGCAAAATGTCTTGTATTTGAAAATTCAGTATCAGATGCAATTTCTCTATGTTTTTTTATAAGTTCATAAGGCTCTTGCCATTTTCTAACTTCAGTTTTTATATGTCTATAAACTTCCCTAAATGCTTCATCTGTATTTAATTCTACATTTTTTAGAAGTTTAATAGATCTTTTAAACATTTTATCTATAGTTTGATCATCATAAAATAAGCTCTTATATATATTGTCTGCGTTTATCCAATATGTCTCAAATTTAATTTTCTCAATTTTATCAGATTTTAAGAAGCCTCCTGTAGATTCTTCAAATCTAAAAGCAGCTTTTTTTTGAATATTTTTATAAGTTTCATTTGCAACTTTTTCCATAATACTCTCAAGTGAGTTATAAATAGTATATAATTCTTTTGAATGTTTACTATGAATCTCATCAAATTGTTTAAGTACTTTATCTTCACAAGATGCTAAAACATTACATAAGGCATCATAAACTCCAATAATTGTTTGATACTCTTTTATCAAGATATCACAAACACCTTTTAAATCTTTTTTAATTGCATATTCTTTGGACTCAGCTGCTTTTGGTCTCATTTCATTTTCTATAAAATCTAATACTTCTTGAATATTA
>CAJQLJ010000117.1 GCA_905479135.1 uncultured Campylobacterales bacterium
CTTCAGTAAGTTTTATATGCTCATCTTTACTTGTTTTCTGTCTTGAAACTGATATTATTCTACTCTTTTCATCTATATAATTATCGCTAAAAAGATGATACAAAGCTGGAATTAACTTTCTAAAAGACAAGTCTCCATATGCTCCATAAATTATAATATCACAAGAGTTTTTCATTTCTTTCATAAATTTCTATCCTTTGTGTTATAAAAAAATTTATAAACTTAAGAATCTAATTCATTAAAAAAAGGAGGATTAGCTCCAATTCTGCCTACACTTATTCCAGCTATTTTGTTAGCAAATTTAAGTGATTCTTCTAATGATATTTCATCCATATTTTCTAAATCTTTTTTTGTAAAATTATTCTTTTTTGATAGCGAGAATAATAATGCGCCATTAAATATATCTCCAGCACCAATAGTATCAACAACCTCTACTTTTTTACCATGTGAAAATACTTCATGGCTTTTAGTTTTGATAATTGCACCTTCACTTCCTTTAGTAAGTACTATTATACTAAGACCTATTTCTTGCCATTTTTTAAAAACTTCTTCAATAGATAAATCTGGATATATCCACTCTAAATCTTCATCTGATATTTTAATAATATCACTTTGAGAAAGTATATTTTCAAATCGTTGCATATAAATTAATCTATTTTCTATAAAAGCTGGTCTAATATTAGGATCAAAAAATACAATTGTCTTTTTAGATTCTCTTGAAATAAAGTTTTCAATTTCCTTACCATTTGGTTCACTCATTAGAGATATACCACCAACATATAAAGTATCAACTTCATTCTCTTTTAAAGAAACATCATCTAATTTGATATTTTTATTAGAGCTATTCTCATCAAAAAAAGAGTATGTAGTAGTTCCATTTTTAATATTTGCAAAAGCTAAAGTTGTATTGAATGTAGTATTAATACAAAGTGAAGTATCAACTTTAGAATTTTTTAATTCATCAGAAATTAATTCACCAAATAAGTCATTAGAAACTGATCCTAAAAAAGAAACATCAGCTCCTAATCTACCTAAACAAATTGCAGTATTAACAACTGCTCCACCAACTTTTGGTATGTAAGCTGTTTCATTGTTCTCCAACTTACTTGGTATCATATCTATTAAAGCTTCTCCACAACATATAATCATTTTGTATTATCCTTTTATATATTGATTACGATTTATTATAATTCTTAACTGTGTTAAGAACTCCATTTTCCCAAATACTATTTAAGAAATTTTCAAATGTATTAGCAAAATATTCATTTTGTGATAAGTTTCCATATATATCTTCCATTTGAATAAATACAATTGGATTATTTTTAGCTTTCAAAGCTAATTCTTTTAATTTATCTTTTCTTCCATCATTAATATCAAGTTCTTTACCATTCTCATCATTTCCAGTTGAGTATCTACACCATAAAGCACAAGCTAGGATTAAACCATCAACATTAACATTGTTTTTGATTCCATCTTTAATACTATCAATAATGAATTTTGGTTGTTTATTAGAGTTATCAAAACAAATTCTAGTAATTGTATCTTTGATATATGGATTAGCAAATCTTGTTAATACAGTATTATAATACTCATCTAAATTTACATCTACAATATCTTTTAATACAGGAATAACTTCTTTGTTAATAATCTTGTCTAAAAAAGATTTTACATTTTCATGTTCTAACGCTTCATGAACATATTCTATATTTAAAAGTGCAGAAACAGAAGAAATAGCAGCATGAGAACCATTTAACATTCTGATTTTCATTAACTCATAAGGCATAATATCTTCAACAAACATTACTCCAACTTCTTCTAAAGCTGGTCTTCCATTACAAAACTTATCTTCAATAATCCACTGAATAAATGGTTCTGAAAATACTGGTCTATTATCAACATATCCATATTCATTTTCAATAAAATCTTTATCCTCTTGTGTTGCTGTTGGTGTAATTCTATCAACCATTGAATTAGGACAAGAAACATTATTTTTAATATATTCACTTAAGTCTTTATCAATTTGCTCAGACATTTTAATCATCACATTTCTTAGAACATCACCATTATGAGCAATATTGTCACAAGTTAATAATGTAAATGGTTTTAATCCATTTTCTTTTCTTATTTTAAGTGCTTTTATTAATATTCCAAATGCTGTATTTGGAGTATCTGGGTTTTTTATGTCTGCTTGAATTTCTTCATCATTAATATTAAAATTCCCGTAAGAGTCAATATAGTATCCACCCTCAGTAATAGTTAAAGATACTATTTTTATATCCTCTTTTACTAAAGATTCAACTAATAATCTATTATCGACTTCAATAAAATCAATCATTGATTGTAAAATACGAGTATTAGTAGAAGATTCATCTCTTTGCACAAGAGTAGTTAAACAATCTTGTTTTAATAGATCATTTCTCATAAATGTATCATATTCTCTTAAACCAGCACCTACTATCCCAAAATCTAAATCTTTTCTTTTATTAAATAAAGCATCTAATAAATAAGCTTGGTGAGATCTATGAAAGTTTCCAACACCAATATGAACAATACCAGGACTTAATTCGTCTTGAGTATAATTATAATCTTTTTTATCAAATGATTTATTATCTAAAAAATTCTTATTAAGTATCATTTTACAGCCTTTTCCTTATCATCAAAGAAGTAGAATTTTGAATCATCACAGTTAAGATAAGCAGTATCACCAATATTTAGATAGTCTGGATTATCACTTTTAACAGTAATTACTTCACCATGATTAAGCTTCACATAGTAAATCATGTACTCACCTAAGTTTTCAACTAAATCAACTACTCCAGTAAATTTAGCCTCTTCACTATTACTTAAATTAATATGCTCAGGTCTTATTCCTACAGTTTTTACTAAGTTCTTTTTGTTGTCTAATCTGTTCTCAATATTATTAACAATATTTTGAGCATCTACTGAATCTTCAGTTTCAATAAAGTTCATTTTTGGACTACCAATAAAACCAGCAACAAATAAATTATCCGGACTTTTATATAAGTCATCTGGTGTTCCAAATTGTTGTATAACACCTTTGTTTAAAACTACAATTCTATCAGCTAGAGTCATTGCTTCAACTTGATCATGTGTTACATAAAGCATAGTTGCTTCAAGACGTTTATGAAGTTTTGCAATTTCAATTCTTGTATTAGATCTTAAATTTGCATCAAGATTAGACAAAGGCTCATCAAATAAAAACACTTTTGGTTCTCTAATAATTGCACGACCAATTGCAACTCTTTGTCGCTGACCTCCTGATAAATTTCTTGGTAATCTACCAAGTAAATTTGTCATTTGTAAAGATTTAGCAGCTTTTTCAACTCTTTCATTTATTTCTTCTTTTGGAACTTTTTGTAATTTTAATGAAAATGCCATATTGTCATAAACATTCATATGAGGATATAATGCATATGATTGGAATACCATTGCAACTCCTCTTTTTGAAGGAGGAGTATCATTTATAACTTCTCCATGAATTGAAATTTCACCACCTGTTATTTCTTCAAGTCCAGCTATTGTTCTCATTAATGTTGATTTTCCACATCCACTTGGTCCTACAAAAACTACAAACTCACCTTTTTTTATTTGTAAGTTTGCTCCTTGTATAATTGTTATACCATCATAGGCTTTAACAACATTTTTTAATTCAACTCCAAGCATATAAATTCCTTTTTTTATTTATTTTTTATTAGTTTAAAACACTGCCGCCATCAACATTGATAGTCTGTCCAGTTACATAACATGATAAATCTGATGCAAGAAATAATGCAACTCCTGCGATATCAGATGGTGTACCCATTCTTTTCATAGGTACGGCTTCACGTACAAGTATTTTCTTTTCACCTATAGGTCTGTTTTCATATTTTGCAAAAAGTTTGTCTACATGTTCCCACATAGGAGTATCAATTACACCTGGTGCAATTGCATTTACTCTGATACTATTTGAAGCAAAAGCTAATGCAGTAGATTGCGTATAACTTATAACTGCTGCTTTTGAAGCACAATAATGAGAAACTAAAGCTTCACCTCTTCTACCTGCTTGACTAGATAGATTTATAATTGAACCTTTATCATCATTGCTTACTATTATTTTACAAATACCTTGCATAACTTCAAACATTGCTTTTACATTTAAATTAAATATTTTTTCGTACTGTTCAATATTTGATTCAAGTAATGGAGCCATGTCAAAAATTGCTGCATTGTTAAATAATGTATTAACTTTATATTTTTCGCAAAAATCAAGACATTTTTTTAAATCATTTTTATTTGTTAAATTTCCTTCTAAGAAGTAAAACTTATCAGGATATTCTTTTTCTAAAACTTCAATTTCTAAATTTTTATTTAAATCAGTTGCAATTACAAGAGCACCCTTTTCTAAAAAAGAAGTACAAACACTTAAGCCTATACCTCCAGCTGCTCCTGTAATTAAACAAGATGATTCATCTAAATTTAGATTAAAGTCTTTTTTTATCACTTTACAGCTCCAAAAGTAAGACCTTGTACAAGTTGTTTCTGACAGAACCAACCAAATATTACAATAGGTGCACAAGCTAATGTTGAAATAGCTGATAACTTAGCCCAGAATAAACCTTCAGGACTTGAGTATGAAGCTACTAATGCTGTTAATGTTGCTGCATCCGCTGAAGTTAAGTTAATAGACCAAAATGCTTCATTCCAACATAGAATAACACTTAATAATCCTGTTGATGTAATACCACCCCATGATAAAGGTAGAACTACATGTCTTAACTCTTGAAGATAACTTGCACCATCTAAACTTGCAGCTTCCAAAATATCTTTTGGTAAATCTTTAAAATATGAGAATAACATCCATATAATAATAGGTAGATTCATAAGCATAAATACAACTACAAGAACAGTTTTAGTATCTAGTAATCCAAAATGCTGTGCAATTAAATATATAGGAAGTAATACCCCAACAGCTGGTAACATTTTAGTTGATAACATCCATAGCATTACATCTTTTGTATTTTTCGTTGGAGAAAAAGCAAAAGAATATGCAGCAGGAACTGCGATTATTAAAGATAATATCGTAGCACCAAATGATGTAATAATAGAATTCATTGCATGATGCCAATAATCACTTCTTTCATTAACTAATGAATAGTTCTCTAAAGTTCCTTCAAATATGAAAATAGGAGGAACAGCAATTGCTTGTAATTCTGTTTTAAAACTTGTTAATACCATCCAAAAGATTGGGAAGAAGAATATTATTGCAACTACCCAAGCTAGTGTAACTAGAGATATATGTGTTATTTTTTGTTTAGTTTTATAAGTCATTATTCTCCCCTTATGCCATTAAATTCTTGCCGACTTGCTTGATTAAGAAGTAAGCTACAATATTTGCTAAAATAATCGCAAACACACCACCAGCTGACGCAATTCCAACATCAAAGTCAAGTAAAGCATTTGTAAAAATCATATATGTCAAGTTAGTACTATCACTACCTGGACCACCACCTGTTGTAATTAAAATCTCTGCAAAAATTGATAAATGGAATATCATTTGAATCATAATTACAATTGCAATTGATCTTGCTAAGTGAGGTAATGTTAAATAATAAAATTTTGCAAAAAAACCTGCACCATCTAATTCAGCAGCTTCTTTTTGCTCTTGATCTTGAGACTGTAAAGCTGTCATGAATATTAATAAAGCAAATGGAGTCCATTGCCAACTTAACATCATAATTATGGATGCTAAAGGAAAATCAGACATCCAATCGATTGGTTCTAAACCAAATGTATTTGATAAAAATGCAAACATTCCATAAACAGGATTCATAAACATATTTTTCCATAATAATGCATTTACTGTTGGCATTATAAAAAATGGTGCAATCAACATAACTCTTACTATTCCACGTCCAGGGAATGTTCTGTCAATTAAAACTGCTAACATAATTCCCATAATAATAGTAATAGTAATGATACTCAATACCAATATTAGAGAATTAAAAACAGCCGGCATAAATGCTTCATCTGTCATGAAAAACTCATAATTGCCTAAACCTTCGAATCCTGTATCTGCTGGATTTAAAAGATTATACCTGATTACCGAGAAGTATAAAGTCATTGAAAGTGGTACGACCATCCATAATAATAGAACAATAATACTAGGTGCTTTCATTAAATTCATAACGGTATTTTTAGCTAAATTAAATTTCATTAGTGACCTTTTTTTGATTAATGTAGTTTGATACATACATAACAAATTTATAAATTTAATACGTATGTATCAAAAAAAAGAAGCAGAAGCTTCTTTTTTTAGTTTAGATATTACTTGTAGTATTTTGCTCTTTTCATTGTTCTGTCAGCTGACTTTTGAGAAGACTCTAAAGCTTTCTTTACAGAAGTTTTTCCAGCAAGTGCTGAACTCATTTGTTTACCTACGTTTGTTGCAATTCCTTGAAACTCTGGAATAGTTACAAATTGTACACCTACAAAAGGAGTAGGATTAAGTGTAGAATCTTTTGGTTTAGCTGATAAAATTGCTTTTAACTCAGCATCTGCAAATACTGCAGCTTTTTTAAATTCTGCATTTTCATAAGTACTTTTTCTTGTACCAGTTGGAACTTTACCCCAACCATTAGTTTCACCAACTAAGTTGATGTATTCTTTTGAAGTTGCCCAAGAAATGAATTTTTGTGCATCAGTTAAGTTTTTAGTACTTGATGGAATAGCTAATGCCCAAGACCATAACCAGTTTGCACCTTTAGAAGTTACAGCAACTGGAGATTGTGCGAATGCAATCTTATCATGAACTTTTGATTGTTTAGGGTCTGTAATAAATGATGCTGCAATTGTTGCATCAATCCACATACCACATTTACCTTCATTATATAAAGCTAAAATTTCATTAAAACTGTTTCCACTTGAACCTGGAGGTCCATACTTACTTAATAAATCAACATAGAAATTAGTAGCATGTTCCCATGCAGGTGAATCTAACTGTGGTTTACCATTTGCATCAAACCATTGTGCTCCAAAAGTGTTTGCCATTGTAGAGATAAACGCCATGTTATCACCCCAACCAGCTTTTCCTCTTAAACAAATACCATAAACACCATCTTCTGGATTATGAATTGCTTTTGCAACATCTTGAATATGTCCCCAAGTTGGATTATCTTGAATACTCATACCAGCTTTTTCTACTAAATCTTTTCTGTACATAAGCATTGAACTCTCACCATAGAATGGAGCAGCATATAACTTACCATCATTTGATAAACCATCAACCATAGCTGGTAAAAGATCTTTTTCATCATAAGATGCATCGAACTTCATTTCTTCGATCCAACCTTTTTTACCCCACATTGGTGCTTCATACATACCAATAGTCATAATATCAAATTGACCACCTTTAGTAGCAATATCAGTTGTAACTCTTTGTCTTAAAACACCTTCTTCTAAAACAACCCATTTAAGGTTAATACCTGGATTTTCTTTTTCAAATACTTTAGAAAGCTTTTGCATTTCTACCATATGACCGTTATTAACAGTAGCAATTGTTAAGTCACCCGCATTTAAATATAAGCTAGATAATCCAGCTACTACACTTGTTGTAATTAGTTTTTTAACATTCATCTATTTCTCCTTAGTTTTGTTAAAGATGAGCTTTTGCTAACGTAGATAACAAAAGCTCAAAAACTTAAAAAATGATAACAGTATAAAACTTAAAAAATACTTAAATTTTGCAATTGATTATTTAATAATCAAAAATTTTAATTCAATATTTTTAATACTAAGTTTAATTATAATATTAATAAAAAAACTTGTATACTTTTACAAATAAAAATAAAGGCTAAAATATTGATGCTTAAAAACTATGAAAATATTAAACTCATAATCTTTGACTGTGATGGAGTATTAATAGACAGTGAAATACTAAGTGCACAAGTAATATCAAAACAATTTATGAAACTTGGAATTGATATAAATACTCAATATGTTCAAGAGCATTTTGTTGGTCAGTCATATATAAAAACAAAAAAACATGTTTTTGAAAAATTTAATATTAAACTAGCTGATAATTTTGAAGAAGAATATAGAAATGAATTATTAAAAGTATTTCATAAAGACTTGAAAATTATACCAGGTATTGAGGATATACTAAAAAATTTGAATATAAAAAAATGTGTTGCAACAAGTAGTAGTGAAGTAAGAGCTACAAGTTCATTAAAAACTGTTGGAGTATATAAATATTTAAAAGATAATATATTTAGTGCTTACAACTTAGGAGATAAAGGTAAACCGGCTCCTGATATTTATTTAAACTCTGCAAAAAAATTCAATATCGATCCAAAAGATGTATTAGTTATTGAAGATAGTTTGATTGGTATTGAAGGTGCTGTTAAAGCAGGAATGAAAGTTTGGCATTTTACAGGTGCTAGTCATTTAAAATCTTGGGATAATACACATAAATATATATTTGAACCTGATTTTACTTTTAATGATATGAAGGATTTTTTTGAATACCTTCCTCATTTATCTAATAAAAAGAGATTATAATCATGGTACAAAAAATTGATAAAATAGATTTAGCTGCACGTGCTGGATGGCTTTATTATGTTGCAGGTTATACCCAAGAAGAAATTGCAAAAGAGTTTGGTATTTCAAGACAATCAGCACAAAGAATGGTATCTTTATCTATAAGCGAGAAGCTTATAAAAGTAAGACTTGATCATCCAATTGCAAATTGTATGAAGTTAGCAGTTGAATTAAAGAAAAAATATTCTTTAAAAGAGTGTGAAGTAATTCCTAGTATTTCTCAAGATTCTAATACCAATTTAGGACTAGGACAAGCAGGCGCACAAATAATGGAAAAATATCTAGAGTCAAAAAAACCAATTGTTATGGGTTTAGGTACAGGTAAAGTGTTAAATTTAATTGCTAATGAACTTTCTCCTATTGATGGTTCACATCATCGTCTCCTATCTTTAGTAGGAAATATGGCGAATGATGGTTCTGCATCTTCACATGAAGTTGTTAGTAAAATTGCAGATAAAACAAATGCTACATATTATCCAATGCCTTTACCTTTAATTGTTAGTTCAAAAGAAGAAAGAGATTTACTACATAATCAATCATCTACGAAAAATGTATTAGCACTAGCAAAAGAAATTGATATTTCATTTGTAGGTATTGGACAAATTGATAATGAAGCACCAATGTATAAAGATCACTTTATAAATAAAAATGAATTAGACTTATTACTAAAAGCTAATGCTGTTGGAGAAATAATAGGTTGGGCTTTTGATATAAATGGAAATATTATACAAGGACATACAAATAATCGTTTAACTAGCATTCCACTTAGTAAGGACTCTGATAAATTAGTAATTGGTGTTGCTGCTATAAAACCGAAACTAACTGCTATAAAAGCTGCATTGAAAGGTAAATTAATAAATGGATTAGTTACAAATGAGATGTGTGCAAAATTTCTTTTAAAATAATTTTTATTTTATTGAGTTTGGAAAATCTTTAACAAAGGGTATTAAACCCTTTGTTTAAAATTATCTAGATGTTACTAGAGTAGTTAAATGATCAGTAGAAACTTCGTGGAAGTTTAAGTATTTATAAACACCATCTTTGTTTTCTGCTGTAATTTTCTTAGGTACAATTTCCATATACTCAGCTTTTGTTGGAAGTCTTCCTAAAAGAGCAGTAACTGCTGCTACTTCTGCAGATCCTAAGTAAACTTGAGAACCTTTTCCTAGTCTATTATCAAAGTTTCTTGTAGACGTAGAGAATACAGCTGCACCTTCAGAAACTGCTGCTTGGTTACCCATACATAAAGAACACCCAGGAATTTCTATTCTAGCACCTGCTGCTGCAAATGTTGAATAGTAACCTTCTTCAGTTAATTGTGCTTCATCCATTTTAGTTGGTGGTGCAATCCATAATTTAGTTGGAACTTCACCTTCACCTTTAAGTACTTCACCTAAAGCTCTGAATAATCCAATATTAGTCATACAAGAACCTACGAATACTTCGTCAATATTCTTAATTCTTTTATCATCAGCTAAAATGTTAGTTAATGTATCAACATCATCTGGATCATTTGGACAAGCTAAGATTGGCTCTGTAATTGTATTTAAATCAATTTCGATTGTAGCTGCATACTGCGCATCTGCATCTGGTTGAAGTAATTCTGGGTTTGCAATCCATTCTCTCATTTTATCAGCTCTTCTTTGAAGAGTTCTAGCATCTTCATAACCTTCTTCAATCATCTTTTCAATTAATGCTATATTTGAAGATAAGTACTCAATAATTGGTTCTTTATCTAACTGAACAGAACAAGCTGCTGCTGATCTCTCTGCTGCTGAATCTGATAATTCAAATGCTTGCTCAACTTTTAAGTTTGGTAAACCAGCAATTTCAACGATTGTTCCAGCGAATACATTCTTTTTACCTTTTTTCTCAACAGTTAATAAACCATCTTGAATAGCTTGATAAGGAATAGCATTAACTAAATCTCTTAAAGTAATTCCTGGTTGCATTTCACCTGTAAATTTAACAAGAACAGATTCAGGCATAGTTAAAGGCATAGCACCAGTAACACCAGCAAATGCAATTAGTCCAGAACCAGCTGGGAATGAAATACCAATTGGGAATCTAGTATGAGAATCTCCACCAGTACCTACTGTATCAGGTAAACATAATCTATTTAACCAAGAGTGAATAACACCATCACCTGGCTTAAGTGTAACACCACCTCTTGAGCTAATAAACTCAGGTAAAGTATGTCTTAATTTAATATCTGCTGGTTTTGGATAAGCAGCAGTGTGACAGAAAGATTGCATAACCATATCAGCACCAAAAGATAGAGCTGCTAATTCTTTAATTTCATCTCTAGTCATTGGTCCAGTAGTATCTTGAGATCCAACAGTTGTAGCAATTGGTTCACAATACATACCAGGTTTAATACCTTCTACACCACAAGCTCGTCCAACCATTTTTTGTGCTTGTGTAAATCCTTTACCATTATCAGCAGGTTGAGAAGGAGCAACAAATGCAGTAGTTGCATCTAATCCTAAAGCTTCTCTAGCTCTTACAGTAAGACCTTTACCAATAATTAATGGAATTCTTCCACCAGCTCTCATTTCATCAGTTAATGTATTTGGAGCTAAATTGAATTCAGATACAACTGAACCATTTTTAAGAATTACACCAGCATATGGTTTAATTGTAATTACGTCACCAGTTTCTAAAGCATCAACTGGAGCTTCAATTGGTAAACATCCTGAATCTTCTGCTGTATTGAAGAAAATTGGAGCAATAATAGAACCAATTACAACACCGCCAGTTCTTTTATTAGGAACACCTGGAATATCTCTACCCATATGCCATTGAACTGAGTTAATTCCAGATTTTCTAGATGAACCAGTACCTACAACATCACCAACGTATGCTAAAGGGTTACCTTTTGCTTTAAGTTCGATCATTTTGTTTAATGGGTCTTCCATTCTAGATTGTAACATAGCAGTTGCATGTAAAGGAATATCTGATCTAGTAAATGCAACAGTTGCAGGAGATAAATCATCTGTATTTGTTTCACCAGGGATTTTGTAAACTGTTAAAGTCATTTCTTCTTCTAATGCAGGTTTGTTAGTAAACCATTCTGCATTTGCCCAAGATTCAATAACTTCTTTTGCATAAGAGTTTCCAGCATCCATTAAATCTTTTACATCATTAAATGAATCATATACTAAGATAGTATTTTTTAATTCACTTGCAGCTGCAGCTGCAACTTCATCAATTTTAAGTGCATCAATTAATGGAGTTACATTAAATCCACCCATCATAGTTCCTAAAATTCTTACAGCTTCAGCTTTTGAAATTACTGAACATGCAACATTTCCTTGAACGATATCATTTAAAAATGCAGCTTTAACATAAGCAGAATCATCAACACCTGGGTTGATTTTGTTATTGAATAAATCTAATACGTATTCAGATTCAGCCACTGTATCAGCTTTTAATAATTCAACTAACTGTGCTGTTTCCTCAGCTGTTAATGCTAATGGAGGTAATCCACCTTCGTTAGCTCTTTCTTCTGTATGTGCTTTATAATTTACTAATAAACTCATATATTGTCTCCTATTTGTTTTATTTTGTTGCTGAGATTATATCATAAAGCATAAAATTAATATGTACAATTATTGTAAAGAGATGTACAAGTTTTT
>CAJQLJ010000118.1 GCA_905479135.1 uncultured Campylobacterales bacterium
ATGGAGTAAATATGAAAGTTTTATTAATTAAAGATGTTCAAGGTACTGGAAAATCTGGTGAAGTTAAAGAAGTTAAAGATGGATATGGAAAAAACTTTCTAATTGGAAAAGGTTTAGCTTTACATGCAACAAATGAAGTATTAGCAAAATATAAAGCTGAGCAAAAAAGAAAAGATGCAAAAGAAGCAGAAGAAATTGCAAGCGCAAATGAATTAGCAGAAAAGTTAAATACTACAAAACTTACTATCAAACACAAAATTGGTGCAAATGGTCATTTAATTGGTTCTGTTACTAATAAAGAAATTGCTGAAGAATTAAACATTCAATTTTCAATTGTAGTTGATAAAAAGAATCTATCCTTAGATAAAAAGATTAAAGCTGAAGGTACATTTATAGTTGATTGTAAATTAGGTCATGGGGTACATGCAAATTTAGAAGTTATAATTATTGGAGAATAAGTAGAATGTTTGATGCTACAACGATACTTGCTTACAAGGGTAAAAATAAAGCTGTAATAGGAGGTGATGGTCAAGTTACTTTTGGTAATACAGTTTTAAAAGGTAATGCTACAAAAATTAGAAAACTTTACAATGGCCAAATACTTTCTGGTTTTGCAGGAAGTACAGCTGATGCTTTTAATCTTTATGATATGTTTGAAACTCATCTTGAAAGTACAAAAGGTGATTTATTAAAAGCTGTAATTGCTTTTTCTAAAGAGTGGAGAAAAGATAAAGTTTTAAGACGACTAGAAGCTATGATGATTGTACTTAATAAAGAACATATTTTTATTTTGAGTGGAAATGGAGATGTAGTTGAACCTGAAGATGGAGCTATTGCTTCAATAGGTTCAGGTGGAAATTTTGCTATTTCTGCTGCTAGGGCTCTTGCAAAGCATTCTAATTTGGATGAAGAAGATGTTGTTAAAGAATCTTTAATGATTGCAGGTGAACTTTGTATTTATACAAATCAAAATATTAAATTATTAAAAATAGAGGATTAATAAAGCATGGATTTAACACCTAAGCAAATTGTTGCATACTTAGATGATTATATCATTGGACAAGTTAATGCAAAAAAAACAATTGCATTAGCATTAAGAAATAGATATAGAAGAATGAAAGTCGAGCCTATTTTACAAGAAGAGATAATGCCTAAGAACATTCTTATGATTGGGAGTACTGGTATTGGTAAGACAGAAATTGCAAGAAGATTAGCAAAAATGATGTCTTTGCCTTTTGTTAAAGTAGAAGCATCTAAGTATACTGAAGTTGGGTTTGTAGGTCGAGATGTCGAATCAATGATTAGAGATTTAGTATATGAATCAATAAATATTGTTACAAGAGAATATGAAAACAAAATCAAAGATAAAATTGAAGGTGAAGTTCATAAAAAGATTATAGAAATACTTGTACCTCCACTTCCTCAAACTGCAACAGATAATGCAAAAGACTCATTTATTAAAACATATAACATGATGGAAAAGAAACTTCTTGAAGGTTCTTTAGATGATAAGAAAATTGAAATTGAAGTTTCAAAAAAAGCTCATGTAGAAATATTAGATTCTAATATGCCAATGGATATGACTTCTATGCAAGAAAGTCTTAATAAAATGCTTGGTGGTATTAATAAAGATAAAATTAAAAAAGAAGTAAGCATTAAAGATGCAAAAATTTTATTAAGAGATGAAGCTAGTGAATCATTACTTGATCAAGAAGCTATAAAAATTGAAGCTGTGAAAAGAGCTCAAAATGGTGGAATTATATTTTTAGATGAAATTGATAAGATTGCTTCCTCAAAAACTAATCAAAATCAAGACCCAAGTAAAGAAGGTGTTCAAAGAGATTTATTACCAATTGTAGAAGGTAGTAGTGTTCAAACTAAATTTGGTCAAGTAAAAACAGATCATATTCTTTTCATAGCTGCTGGAGCTTTCCATGTATCTAAACCAAGTGATTTATTACCTGAATTACAAGGAAGATTTCCTTTGCGAGTTGAATTAGAATCATTAGATGAAGAAGCTTTATATAAAATATTAACAAATACTAAAAATTCTTTATTAAAGCAATATCAAGCCTTATTAGCTGTTGAAGAAGTTGAATTAGAATTTGATGATAGCTCAATTAGAGCTTTTGCTAAATATTCTGTTACTGCTAATGAAATGACAGAAGATATTGGTGCTAGAAGATTACACACAGTTATTGAAAAAGTTATTGAAGATATTTCTTTTGAAGCGAATGAGAAAAAAGGTGAAAAAGTTATTATTACAAAATCTTTAGTTGAAGAGAAACTTGATAAAATTGTTGATAGTGAAGATACTGCAAGATACATACTTTAATTTCACTATTAATTATCTTTCAGATAGAATAATAAATTTAATTTATAAAAAAAGGTTTTAGCATAATTATAGATACTCATTGTCATTTGGACAACAAACAATATTATGAAGATATAGATACCGTAATTAAAAATGCATTAGAAAACAATGTAAAAGGCTTTTTAATTCCTGGCGCAGATTTTAACGATCTTCCTCAAGCTATTAAATTAGCTGAAAAATATGATGAAGTTTTTTTTGCTGTAGGAATTCATCCCTATGATATAGATATGTATGATGAAAATGTTTTAGAAAAATATATCAATCATCCTAAATGTATAGCAGTAGGAGAGTGTGGTTTAGATTATTTTAGACTTCCTGAAAATGATGAAGAAAAGAAAGTTAATATTGCAAAACAGAAAGAAGTTTTTATTGCTCAAATTGAGTTTGCTAAAAAAGTGAAAAAGCCTCTGATCGTTCACGTACGTGAAGCTTCAAATGATTCTAGAGAGATATTAATTAAATATGATGCGAAACAAGTAGGAGGAGTACTTCATTGTTTTAATGCAAGTGAACATTTATTACCTCTTGCGGATCATAATTTTTATTTTGGAATAGGCGGTGTTTTAACTTTTAAAAATGCAAAAAAATTAGTAGAAATTTTACCCAAAATTCCAAGAGATAAATTAATAATCGAGACAGATGCTCCATATTTAACTCCTCATCCTTTTAGAGGTAAAAGAAATGAACCTTATTATACAGTTTTAGTTGCTGATAAAATAGCTGAATTATTAGAAGTATCTAGAGATGATATCGATAGTCTTACAACTAAAAATGCTATAAAATTATTTAAAGAGTTTTCTAGTATTTCTTAAATGAGAAAACTAGTGATTATAAATTGGATATTTTTGAATAAGATACTATTAATTCTGTTTATATCTTTTATTAATTTAAATGCATTAAATTTCACAAAAAAAGATTTACAGATATTAAAAGATTTAGATATCGAAAAATCTTTTGTTCATGAAAAACATCTTCAAAATTTATATAATAATTTATCAAATAAAAGTCATCTATACTATTATAAAAAAAACTTAATAAAATCATCAATATATATTTCAAAAATTAAAGAAGTACTAAATCAAGAAGGTTTACCTTCTAGTTTTTTATATCTGTCAATGGCGGAATCAAATTTTATAATTGATGCTAAGTCTTCTAGTGATGCTCTTGGTTTATGGCAATTCATGTCTGAAACTGGAAAAAGTTATGACTTAAGAAATGATGAATATGTTGATGAACGCTTGGACTTTATTAAATCAACTCATGCAGCTTCAAAATATTTAAAAGCACTTCATAAAAAATTTGACAAATGGTATTTAGCAATTTTAGCATATAATTGTGGTGAAGGTAGAGTTATTGAAGCTATTACAAGGGCTAGTATTGACAAATATATAGATCGTTATCCTGATGAAAAGAACTCATCTAAAATAAAAGAATATAGAAAAATAATAAACGATTATAGAAAAACAAAAAAAGATTTTTATAAAATTAATAATATTTATAAAAACTTAGAAGAGTTAAATATTCATATTACGGCTAAAGATCTATTGAGAATTCAGAAAAAATTAAGAAGACAATATTTACCAAGAGAAAGCCGAATTTATTTAAGAAAAATTGTAGTTTTAGCAATGATTTCAAATAGAAACTTTTTAAAAAAAGGTTATATTTTTGATAGAGATATAAATTCTACAATTACTACTGTTAAATTAAAAGGTGGACTACATTTAAGAAGTATTTCAAAAGCGTTAGAAATGAAATATAGTTCTTTATCAAGAATGAATTTGCATATTAAACAGCAAGTATTACCCTTTGATGTAAAAGACTATGATGTAAATATTCCTTATTCTAAATTAGCGATCTATAATAAGAATAAAAATAAAATAAAAAATGAATCCTTTGCAACATACATAGTAAAAAAAGGTGATACATTATCAACTATTGGATACAAATACAAAGTAAAATATAGTCTAATTAAAAAATTCAATGATTTAAAATCTAATCGATTATTGTTAAATCAAAAACTTGTTATACCAGTTGTTAGTAATAAAATAAAAAATGTAAAAGTAAAAACAGTATATAAAGTAAAAAAAGGTGACTCTTTAAGTACAATTGCTTATAGATTTAGAATCAATATGCAAAAATTGAAAAATGACAATAAGATTCGTACAAATAAAATAAAAATAGGAGATAAAATTGCAATATATAAATAAATTTTTAAAATTTGGGACATTCACTAGTTTTATAATGATAATATTTTTAATTACAGGTTGTTCATCAAAAAAATATAAAGTAAGTTCTTCTGACATAAATAGAATATATAAAAATACATCAAATACTGAAATAAGAAATTCAAAAGCAATGCATAGAGCTACTCTTAGATCCTATACAGTTTTTGGTAAAAGGTATCATCCTTTTATTGCAAATATAAATGATCAATTTAGAGGAATAGCATCTTGGTATGGACCAAAATTTCATGCAAAGAAAACTTCAAATGGTGAAACTTATGATATGTATGCATTAACAGCGGCACATAAAACTCTACCTATGAATACTGTTGTAAAAGTAGATAATTTAGAGAATGGTAAGAATGTAATCGTTAGAATTAATGATAGAGGACCTTTTGTTGATGGTAGAATTATTGATCTATCAAATACAGCAGCTTATGCAATTGATATGGTTGAAAAAGGAACAGCAAGGGTAAAAGTAACTGTTTTAGGATATAATGGACAAATACGAAATTATAATGCACCTGATAAAGAAACAAAAATTATTGCTCCAATGGCAATAAAAGAAAAAGTTATTATCAAAAATAATTATAATTTACAAGTAGGTGCTTTTAGTAAAATAGAAGGTGCAATGCAAACAAAAAGAAAAATTGAATCTATATTGAGTACAAAGTATAATAAGTACAGTGTTTATATAGAAAAACAAGCTCTAAATAACGGTTTCTTACATAAAGTATTAATTAGAGGCTTTATATCAGAGAATGAAATAGAAAAATTTAAAGATTCAAATAACTTAAGTTATGCAGTTATAATCAGAAAATAGGGTTGAAAATGATAGAACAAAATAGAAAAACAAAAGAAACAGATATTAAATGTAAACTAGATATAAACGGTAGTGGTAAGTCTAATATAAGTACAGGTGTTGGTTTTTTTGATCATATGCTTGAAGCTTTATCAAAACATAGTGGAATTGACATTGATTTATCTTGTAAGGGAGATTTACATATTGATGCTCATCATACAGTTGAAGATTGTGGAATAGTATTAGGTAAAGCATTAAAACAAGAAATATTTCCAATTGAAGCAGTTGAGAGATATGGGAATGCAACAGTTGTAATGGATGAAGCTTCGACTACATGTGCTTTGGATTTGTCAAATAGGCCTTACTTAATTTATGAAGTAAATGTTCATGGTAAGGTTGGAGATTTTGATGTTGAATTAGCTGAAGAATTTTTTCATGCATTAAGTGGAAATGCTGGGTTAACAGTTCATATTATTCAAGATAGAGGTAGAAATAAACATCATATCTTAGAAGCTAGTTTTAAAGCCTTTGCTGTTGCTTTACGTCGTGCACTTGTAAAAAATGAAAGATTAGGAATTCCTAGTACTAAAGGTGTTCTATGATCGAGCTTATTGTTTTAGATGTTGATGGAACATTAACAAATGGACAAATAACTTATACTAATAATGGAGATGAATTAAAATCTTTTGATGTAGCAGATGGTTTAGCAATTGCTACTTGGACAAAGAAATTAGGAAAGAAAGCAGCAATTATTACAGGCAGAAACTCGTTAATAGTTGAAAGACGTGCAAAAGATTTAAAAATCGAACATTTATATCAAGGTATCCATAATAAAGATGAAGTTTTACAAAAGATACTTGATAATGAAGGACTTAGTTGGAATCAAGTTGCAGCTATTGGTGATGATCTAAATGATTATAAAATGCTTAAAAAAGCAGCTCTTTCATTTACACCTTTAAATGGTACTCAATATTTAAAAGATTTTGTACATGTTATATGTAAA
>CAJQLJ010000119.1 GCA_905479135.1 uncultured Campylobacterales bacterium
ATTTCCAAGAATCAAGATTTGAGATATCAAAATATAATGCCCTTAGTAAATTAAATGGTTTGAATTATATTCGAGAAAAAGAAATAAATGCAGTTGAAATCTTTCAAAAAGCTATTAAAGAAGCTTCCGATGAGTATTATGAGGACCCAATGGGTATACCATCATTATCTCCATGGATTACTGTAAGATCAGTACTTCCAGATTTTTCAGAAAAATTTATTGATTATGTTCAAAAGGATAATAAATGAAAAAAAATATTCTTGACCAAAAGCACAACATAAACAAAAGATTATATAAATTATATCCTAAAGAAACAGCAATTAAAGCTGTAGAGAATATACAAAATTTAATTAATAAATATAAACAAACAATAAATTCAAATGAATATCATCTAAGTCAGAAAGATATTATTTTAATAACTTATGGAGATCAAGTTTCAAAAAATAGTGAGCCAACTTTACAAACATTAAATGAATTTATGAATAATCATTTAAAGGGTGTTATAAATTCAGTACATATCCTTCCATTTTATCCTTACTCATCAGATGATGGCTTTTCTGTAGTTGATTACAAAGAAGTTGACCCTCATATGGGTTCATGGAGAGAAATTGAGCATTTATCAGATGATTATAGAATAATGGTAGATGGAGTAATAAACCATATATCTCAATTCTCATCATGGTTTAAAGCTTATTTATCAGGAGATAAAAATTATGATGATTTTTTTATAGAACTTGATCCTACAACTGATTTAAGTAAAGTTGTAAGACCACGTGCTAGTCCACTTTTACATGAATATATAGGTGATAATGGAAAGATTCATAATATTTGGACAACTTTTAGTAAGGACCAAGTAGATTTAAATTACAAGAGCTACAAAGTATTGTGTGCTGTACTAGATGCAATGTTTTTCTACATTGAAAAAGGTGCAACACTTATTAGACTTGATGCAATAGCATTTATTTGGAAAGAAATAGGAACACAGTGTGTTCATTTAGTTCAAACTCATGAACTAATACAACTTATAAGAGAAGTACTACATGAAGTAGCACCTGAAGTTATTATAATCACAGAAACAAATGTTCCTCATCATGAAAATATTTCATATTTTGGAAGTGGAGATGATGAAGCTCAAATGGTTTATAACTTTGCATTGCCTCCACTTTTATTAAATTCGGTAATTCATTCAAACACACAAAAATTGACATCTTGGGCTAAAACATTAGAGCTTCCAAGTAATAAAGTATGTTTCTTTAACTTTACAGCAAGCCATGATGGTATTGGTTTACGACCAGTAAAAGGTTTATTAAATAATGAAGAAATACATGATATTGTAAAAAATGTTGAAAATAATGGTGGTTTAGTTTCATATAGATCAGAAGAAGATGGAAGTAAAAGTCCTTATGAATTAAACTGTAGTTATATAGATGCTTTAACAAATCCACTAGAAGACCAATTAATTAGAATCAAACGTATGCTTGTAACTCAAGCAACAGTATTAGCAATGCCTGGAGTTCCTGGAATTTATTTTCATTCGATGGTTGGTTCTCAAAACTACAAAGATGGTGTTAAACATTCTGGAATAAATAGAACAATTAACAGAGAAAAATACAATATTAACTGGCTTGAAAAAGAGCTATCGACATTAGGAAGTTTAGCAAAAACTATTTTTGATTCATACAAAAGAATGATTTCAATTAGGATAAATGAAGAAGCCTTTAATCCTTTTGGAGAATTTAATTTTTTAAGTTTAGATGATAGAGTTTTCATAATAGATAAGTTCAATATTAAAAAAACAACACGAATACTTGCTTTAAATAATTATAGTAATGAAAAAGTCACTATTACTCTTCCAAAAGAGATAAAACTTCCATTATGTGATATTTTAAGTTCAAGTTTTAGTGATCAGAGTACAGAAAAAAATGAATTAACAATAACACTTGAGCCATATCAAATTATGTGGCTTAAGGGAAAAATATAAATATATAAAATAAAAGGATAGAAAATGAGTGAAATTACAAGGTGTTTATTTCCAGCAGCAGGATATGGTACAAGATTTTTACCAGCAACAAAAGCAATGCCTAAAGAGATGTTACCAGTTTTAACTAAACCATTAATTCAATATGGAGTTGAAGAAGCAATAGAAGCGGGATGTGATGTAATGTCAATTATTACAGGACGAGGAAAAAGAGCTATAACAGATCATTTTGATATTTCTTATGAATTAGAGCATCAAATACAAGGTTCATCTAAAGAAAAAATGTTATCAGATATTAGAAATATAATTGATAAATGTACCTTTACTTATACAAGACAAAATGAAATGAAAGGTTTAGGAGATGCTATATATAAAGGAAAAGTTTTAGTAGGAGAACATAATCCTTTTGCAGTTGTATTAGCAGATGATTTATGTGTAAATCCAAAAGGTGATGGAGTTTTAACTCAGATGGTTAAACTTTATGAAAAGTACAAGTGTTGTATCGTTGCTTGTATGGAAGTTCCAAAAGAAGATGTTCATAAATATGGAGTTATTGAAGGTAAAATTATGGAGAACAATGTTCATATTGTTTCAAATATGATTGAAAAACCTGATAATGATAAAGCACCATCAAATCTTGCAGTAATAGGAAGATATATATTAACACCTGAAATTTTTGAGATTATTAAGAAAACAAAGCCAGGTAAAAATGGAGAATTACAAATTACAGATGCTTTATGTGAACAAGCTAAAAATGGTATGGTTATTGCATATAAATTTGAAGGTAAAAGATTTGATTGTGGTTCTGTAGATGGATTTGTTGAAGCTACAAACTATTTCTATAATTTAGAAAAAAAGAAATAACTTAATATATAAATGATTTAGCTAGAATTACAAAATTATATATAAGTATTTAAAATAATAAAAGGATAAGTTTGATACATAAACTAGCAGGGAAAAAAGCACCTATAGAAATATTAGAAGATATAGAAGTATTATTAAAAGCATATTATACTAATAAACCTAATATACAAGAACAAACTCAAAAAGTAAGTTTTGGAACTTCTGGACATAGAGGAAGCTCACTAAAAACGAGTTTTAATGAAAATCATATTTTAGCAATTACTCAAGCTTTATGTGAATATAGAAAAAATGCTGGAATAACAGGTGTAATGCATATAGGTATAGATACACATGCATTATCAACTCCTGCTCAAATTAGTGCTTTACAAGTATTTTTAGCAAATGAAGTAAGATGTAAGATAGCCCAAAAAAGTGAATATACTCCAACTCCTGTAATATCTTTTACTATTTTAGAATCAAATAAAAATTCAAATTTTTTAAATGATGGTATAGTTATAACACCTTCCCATAATCCTCCAGGTGATGGTGGTTTTAAATATAACACACCAAATGGTGGACCAGCTGATAGTGATATTACTTCATTTATTGAAAATAGAGCAAACGAAATACTTTTAAACAATCTTTTAGATGTTAAAAGAATAAATAAAAATGAAATATTTACATCAAATTTTTTAGAAGCATATGATTTTATAACTCCTTATGTAAAAGCATTAGACAGTATTATTGATATGAATAGTATAAAAGAAGCAAATCTTAAAATTGGAGTTGATCCTTTAGGCGGCTCAGGATTAGAAGTTTATAAAAAGATAACAGAGATTTATGGAATTAAACTTGATATTGTAAATGAGAAAATTGATCCTACTTTTTCTTTTATGTCTTGTGATCATGATGGAAAAATCAGGATGGATTGTTCATCAAAATATGCAATGGCTTCACTTATTAAACTATCTAATAAATACGATATTGCATTTGCAAATGACCCAGATTTTGATAGACATGGAATTGTAACAAAAAGTGTAGGACTTATGAATCCAAATCATTATTTATCAGTCGTTATTTGGTATTTATTTTCAAATAGAGATTGGAAAAATGGTTTGGGTATTGGTAAAACTTTAGTTTCAAGTTCTATGATTGATAAAGTTGTTAATTCTTTAGAAAAGAAACTATATGAAGTACCTGTTGGTTTTAAATGGTTTGTAGATGGTTTATTCAAAGGAACACTAGCTTTTGGTGGAGAAGAAAGTGCTGGGGCTTCATTCTTAAGAAAAAATGGAAGTGTTTGGTCTACGGATAAAGATGGGATAATTTTAAACCTTTTAGCTGCTGAAATAACTTCAAAGTTAAAAAAAGATCCAGGAGAAATTTACCAAGAATTTGAAGAAAAATTTGGAAAATCTTATTATAGAAGAGTTGATGCACCTGCTAGTTTTGAACAAAAAACAAAATTAAAAAATTTAAGTATTGAAGATATTACATCTAAAACATTAGCAAATGAAGAAATAGAAAACATATATACAAATGCAAGCGGTAATAATGCAAGTATTGGTGGACTTAAGGTTACAACTAAAAATGGTTGGTTTGCTGCACGTCCTTCTGGAACAGAAGATATCTATAAAATTTACGCAGAAAGCTTTATAAATGAAGAGCATTTAGACTTGCTAATAAAAGAAGCTCAAGATTTAGTTAGTAAAAGTATAAAAAAATAGTAAATTTATAATAAAAGAATTTAATTTACTATTTTAGAAAAGAAAATAATTCTAGAATATATTTATTAGATTCTTCTTTTGTAATACCAAATTCTAAAGCACCTTTTTTAACTTCCGATTCTTCAATTTTGATAATTGAATTATCATCTTTAATTTTAAATACAAAGTATTTTGTTTGAGTATCATTAGTTATATTTAATAATTTGGTTAATTTTCCACTTGTATCGTTAATCAAAGAAATACTTGAATTTTTATTTAACTCTTCAAGTTTTCCATTTACTGCAAGTTTTTTAATGAACCATGGTGTTTTTGATATATTTGCTACTAAAACTATATCTTTTCTATTTGTAAACTTTAAAGGCTCTACAAGTGATAAAGCATCATGGTTCAATACAACAATATAATTTTTATTTGTTTTATTAAATAAATCATTTTTTCTTACATATCCACTAACTCCAACAACTTCAAAATGACTTGGGAGGGAAAAAATACTAAGTTTTTCATTTAAGATTGTACTATTATCTTTTTTTATTTGTTCTGGTGCAGTTAAATATACAAGTAATCCAAAACCAATTATTCCAAGAAAAGCTATTTTTAAAAAATTTATCATTATCATTCTTCCTACTAATTTAATTATTTTTTTGTTTTTTTGCCCATCTTTTGAATAAGCGATATGTTGATATATCTTCGTCAATTTTTTTATTATTAATAATATTTTCAACTAATTCATTTGCTAAATAAGGAGATAATACAAAACCTCTTCCACCAACACCATTTAATACATAAAGATTATCAATACTTATAAGCATATTTTCCTTTATATGTGTTCCATTTAATAAATGAGGAAATTTTTCAAAACTTTTCTTTGAATCTATTAATCTTCCAATCATAGGAAAGTAATCTGAACTTGATGCTCTTGCACCAATTTTTATATCATTAACTTTTACATCATCTAATTTTAGTATATCATTTGCTAAATTAATTAATTTTGATGTGTCATTATTCATTATATCTTTTGTATAAAATTTAGAATATTCATCATCTAAATCAAGATTCTTGTCATTATTGAACCTATGATGAGTAGCTCCTACTGAGACCTTGTATAAATTTCTTTCATCAGATTTTATAGCTTTTGAAATTGAACATTCTTTATGGTAGTTCATGTTTACATTAGTTGTAGTACTTAAATCTATCTTTTGTCCCCAAACTGCTCTAATATCTAAATATTCTTCTTTTATTAATTTTGTATTAGCACCCGTACAAAGAATAAGATTTTTTGTTTTTATTTCACTATTTAAAATCCAAGATTCATTATTTTGAACTATTGACACAACATCATATTTCATTTTTTTTTGAATATCTTTTGTTAATAATTCACAAACTTCCAAAGGATTAATCCATGAGCCAACATTAAAAAAATAGCCATCATTTAATTCAAAGTATTCAAAATCCATATAAGGTTTATAAGAGTCAAATTTTTCTTTATCTCCGTCATTTTTTGGAATTCTACATATTCCATCATTTTTAAACGATTGACTATTTATTTTTTTATAAAAAGTTGTTGAGAATTTTAAAGATTGACTAATCAGATCTTTTAATTTATTTGGCTTTCCTAGTAATGGAGATAGAAATGCACCAGCAGCTCCACTAGCTCCAAAGGCTACTTTTTCATTTTTATCTATTATTAAAATAGAATTTGAATATTTAGATAAAAAATATGCAGTAGTACTACCTGTAATTCCTGCGCCTATAATTACATAGTCATATTCTTTTAGTTTAGACATTTTTAACCATTTCATCGAGTATTTGATAATTAGGTCGCCAGTACCCTCTTCCACCTCTTAAACTAATACATTTATAATTAGGAAATTTTTTTTTATAATAAGACAATCTCTCTTTTGTAGTTTTTCCAGTATCACAATAAAAAACAAATACTGAACCTTTGGGCATTAAATTCATTTCAAAAGGATTATAAGTAATTGTTTCAATTCTATCAAGTGGTTTTAGTATAGTATCAATTAAAACAACTTGAATATCTTTTAATTCTAATTGTTTTGAGTATTTATACAATTCTTGTTGTGTCCACTCATCTTTATCAAACATTTATTACCTACTTTATTAAATTGCTAAAATCCTAACTAAATAGATAGAAAATAAGGCTTAAACACTAAAGCTTTTATAAAAATTTATCGATTAATAGATATATTTGCTAAAATACTTCCCAACCTTGATTGACTTTGACTCAAGTTTTAGATACAATTCTAAAAATTGAGATAAATATAAATAATATAGGAATAATAATGGCAAAAAGTTTATATGAAACATTAGAAGTTAGTGAAAATGCATCAAAAGATGAGATAAAAAAGGCATATAGAAAATTAGCAAGAAAATATCATCCAGATGTTAATAAAGATAAAGAAGCAGAAGAAAAATTTAAAGAAATAAATGCAGCATATGAAGTCTTAAGTGATGAACAAAAGAAACTACAATATGATCAACACGGTGACTCGATGTTTGGAAATCAAAACTTCCATGATTTTGCGCAAGGTCAAGGTTCAAATGCTGATTTAGATGATATTTTAAGACAAATGTTTGGTCAGAATGCTGGTTTTGGTGGCGGTGGCTTTGGCGGTGGAGGTTTTGGTGGATTTAATGAACCTGATTTAGATACAAGTGCACAACTTACAATTGCATTTAATGTATCAATTTTAGGTGGTAAGCAACATGTAACTTTGAACAATGACTCTTTTGATATTAAAATTCCAGAAGGAATTCAAGATGGCCAAAAAATAAGAGCAAAAGGTAAAGGTAAATCTTATCAAGGACAAAGAGGAGATTTAATATTAAAAATTATAGTTGCAAACTCACCTGAATACGAAAGAGAAGACGACACTTTAATAAAAATTTTTGATATTCCTTTAAAAGTTGCACTATTTGGAGGAAAGGTTGAAATAAAAACAATTCACAAAGATATAACTTTAAAAATTCCACAAAATACAAAACAAAATCAAAAATTTAGAGTAAAAGAGCTTGGGGTTTTAAATAGAAAGACTGGAATTAAAGGTGATTTATATTTAAAAGCTAATATCATAATACCTAAAGTTGAAGACTTAGATGAAGAATTTATAGAAGTTTTAAAAGAAAAACTTCCAGAAAACTAAAAGGATTAATAAATGGAAACAAATAGTTATGTTGAACCTGTTTTCTTAATTTCAGCAGTTGCTGAAATCTTAAATATCCATCCTCAAACACTTAGACAATATGAACGTGAAGGTCTTATTAGTCCCTCTCGTACTAATGGCAAAATAAGACTCTATTCACAAAAAGATATTGATCATATAAAATATGTTTTAACATTGACTAGAAAGTTAGGGGTTAATCTTGCAGGAGTTGATGTAATATTACAACTAAATGAAAGAATTGCCTCTTTAGAACAAGAAATACATACCTATAAAATAAAAATAAAAAATATAAATAATTTAGCCGTAGTTCCAGATACAAAAGCACTTGTTGTTCAACAAACTTCTTTTGATATCGTAATTGTAGAAAAAAATGAAGAAGATTAATTCTTCATTTTAATTTTTTATTCAGTATTTTTATAATTGATACTGAACTACGTAGTCTCTCATTAAAGGTGGAACATCTAAATAGTTATCATCATTTGAAGGCATAGCATTTTGATCGCCCTCTTCTGCAGTTTCATTTGTTTCTTCATGTTCATCATTTTTAGATTCAAATCCAGTTGCTACAATAGTAATTTTTACTTCATCTGTCTCCAATGTTGAGTCAGAAGTAGTACCAAATATAATCTCAGCGTTTGAGTCCATTCTATCATTGATTGTTCCCATAACGTCATTAATTGCAAATAATGATACTTGCGGATGAATATTAAAATGTATCAAAATACCTTTTGCTCCATTAAGTGATACTTTATCAAGTAGAGGAGAGTCAATAGCATCTTCTAAAGCTCTTTGAGCTGCATCTTCACCTTTAGCTTTTCCAATACCCATTAAAGCCATACCACGGTGTTGCATAATAGTTTTAACGTCAGCAAAATCTGTATTAATATCTGAGTTACCTGGATTTAAAATAACTTCACTCATTCCATTAACTGCTTGAAAAAGAATATTATCAATGATTTTGAAAGCATCTTTCATTCCTACATTCTCATCAATAATTTCTAGTAATCTATCATTTGGCACAACAATAATTGAATCAGATACTTTTTTCAGTTCTTCTAATCCTAAATTAGCTAAACCTGCTCTTTTTTTACCTTCCCATGTAAATGGTTTTGTAACTACTGAAACAGTTAGTGCTCCGATTTCTTTTGCAGCTTTTGCAATAATTGCAGCAGCTCCAGTTCCAGTACCTCCACCAAGACCTGCTGCTATAAAGATAATATCAGCACCTTTTAGTGCAGTTTTAATATCTTCATAAGATTCAACAGCAGAATCCCTACCAATCTCTGGTTTCATACCAGCACCTAAACCTTTTGTAAGTTTAAGTCCTAATTGAATTTTCTTTGGTGCTTTAGATATATGAAGTACTTGTAAATCAGTATTTGCAGCGATTAAATCAATTTTATGAGAACCTTCTTTAATCATGTGGTTAATCATATTACAACCACCACCTCCAACTCCAATTACTGAAATTTTAGCTACATTATCTGATAAAACTTTATTTGGCATATCCACTTTTATATCATCCACTCTAAATAAATTATCCATTAAAACCACTCCGAAATTTTACTCCAAAATTTAGAAACACCCTTTTTTCTATCTTTTTGTAGTGGTGTTAAAATTGTTGGATCATCTTTTAAGTTTAAATCTTCCCTATAATTATTAGAATTAGATTTAGTATTAATTGAATCATTGTTTATCACTTTTTCTTCAGTAATAACCTGTTTTTTAACTGGCTTCATTAGTTTCTTACTTGAATCTAATTCATAGCTTCTATTAATTCCTAAAGAATATACAAGTAAGCCAATAATAGTAGACATTTTAGGATCATCAAAACTCATATAACCATTTTCTATATTTTTGGGATTTGATAATGAAATAGGAATACCATCAAAAATTTTTATAGCAAGGTTTTTAATTCCTTCAAGATTACTCATTCCACCAGTTATTACTATTCCTGAACCTATATTGTCTAAAATACCGCTTTTCTTTAGTTTATTTTTTACGAGTATTAGTATCTCTTCAATTCTTGCATGAATAATAGTTTGGATATGATCCAAGGCAATTTCAGAATGTGTATCTTCATCTCCAATTCTAGGTATTTTAACTTTCGTTACACCTAAATCATTTGAAGAAGTATAATCTTTTGTTAAAGAACCATATTCAGTTTTAATTTTTTCAGCAGCTGCTGGTGGAGTATGAAGCATTACAGATAAATCATTAGTTATATGATTTGATCCAACTGGTATAAAGCCATTGTAAATTAATGAATTACCTTTATAGCATACAAATTCAGTTGTAGTTGAACCTATATTAATAACAGTAGCTCCAAATTTTTTTTGTTGTTCATCTAAAATAGAAATTGCAGAAGCATAACCATCTAATACAAATCTAGTAATATCTACACCTGAGATTTTAAGTGCAGATTTTATATTAGTTAATGCTGTTCTTTTTGCAGTTACAATATATACAGAAACTTCAAGTCTTGAACCATTCATATTAAGAGGATTATCAACATCAACAGAATCATCTACTTTAAAGAAAATAGGTACTACATGAACTACTTCATATTCAGGAACAATAGTTGCATTGTAAAGTGCCATTTGCATTACTTGATTAATTTCTGTTTCAGTTATTAAACCATTAGGTACATTTACAGAACCTGAACTTCTAATACTTTTTGTATATGAACCTGAAATAGAAACCACAGAATTGTTAATAAGTTCTGCTGACGTTCTTTTTGCTATACTAATAGCATCTTTTATTGCCTTAGAAGCTTCTTCAATATTTATTATGATACCTTTATTAATACCCTCACTCTTTTGTACACCTGTACCAAGGATACTAATATTAGATTCTAAATCATGCTTTGCAATAACAGCTGTTATTGCAGATGAACCAATATCAATTGCTAAAAGAGTATTATTCAATTATTATTCCTTTATTTCTATAGATGACTGTACTTCATATTTATTTTCTAATCTTTTCACAAGATTAATCATTAGTTCTTCACTTTGTAATTGAACTAGAGTATTTTTAACAGTTTCATCTTGTGATTTATCATATGAACCTAATTTAGAACTATTTATTCTAAATAATACAACTTTATCATTTATCTTTATTGTACCAGTTTTAAGAGTTGTTGAAAATAATTGATTTAAGAAATTAGCAGCTTCTTGAGGCTGTAATCCTTTAATTTTTGAAACTGATTGTCTTGTTAAACTTTTAACTTCTGTTCCAATAAAGTTTTCTAATTCTTTATTTGCTTTTTCATCAAGTTTTTTTGCTTTTGCAACATTTATATAAGAAACTTTTACATCTGATAAAGCTTTTTCATAAGTTAAAGGTTTAGCATCATTTTTAGCTAAAACTTTTACTATAACAAATTTATCACCATCTAAAAATGGCTTAAGTAAATCACCTTGTTTCGCATCTATTATTTGCTTATTATCCAAAGGTGAAAAAGGAAGCTTACTTTCATCTAAGATACTAGATGAAGTTAATGTTTCTTCAGCTTTTTTGATTTTTAAATACTTCTTCAATGCTTCTTTTTTTGTAAATTTAGTATTTAACTCTATAATTATTTCAGCTTTAGCTTCATCAAATGATTTTAATTTTCCATCTGCTTTTCTATAATCTGTTTTAAATCTGTCGTAATGTTTTTTAATATCATCATCACTAGATTTAGCACTCATTACTGGAACTTCTGAAGTTTCATAAACATAAGATACTTCTGACATATAAGCATTTTTATTAGATTCCCAATGCTTTTTTAATTCAGCATCACTAGGATTTACACTGATATCTTCCATATCTAATATTTTATAATTAATATTATCTTCTGCAAATAGTAATTTATTTAAGTTTTCAACTTCAATACTATTTGGTTTTATGTTAAATAATAACTGAACTTTTTGAAGTAAAATACTTCTTTTTAATGACTCTTCAAATTCAACAGGTGTAGTTCTATTTTGTGCTAAAATTTTTACATAAGTAGCTTTATCAAACTTTCCATCTACAATGAATGAATTATATTTTAATAACTCTTTTGCAATATCTTCATTTGTTACATCTAAACCTAAAGAATTTGCATAAGCTAAAATTAAATTTTTTTGAATTACTTGTTTGTAAGCAACATCTTTTAAATTTAATCTATCTGCCATATCTTTGTTAAATGTTTCACCAAATAGTCTTGCATATTGATCATAAAGATTTGAATATTCTTGTTGATATTCTTCAACAGAAACTTCTCTATCAGCTACAACTGCTACAGTTCCTCCATCTTTTCCATAATCATAAGAACCCCAGCCGACAAAACCAGCTCCTACAAACGCTATAGTACTTATCCATATTGTTATCACAAGCCATCTTTTATGTCTTTGCATCCACGTAATCATAAAATATAATCCTCTTAAAAATTTTAATAATATTACTAAAGATTTGCTTGAATATTAGTTAAATATCTAATAGTTTATTTTTAATATCAGGCTTGGATAATAAATCGTTTATAACCGACTCTCGAATAGTTATTTCTAGTTTTTTACAAGCACTAACAAAGGCCTCTTCTTCTCCAACTATAAAACACATTCTTTTAGCTCTTGTAATTGCTGTGTAAAGTAATTTTGTGTTATGCATAATATAGTGTGAAAAACTCATGGGAATTAAAGCATTTTCATACTCCATACCTTGTGTTTTATGAATAGTTAAGCAATATGCTAAAGAAAGCAAAGATGAAATTGTATCAAAATCATAAAACACTACCATATCATCATTTGGATATAAAACAATACATTTATTTTCATCAAAATCTAACTTTATTATTAGTCCTAGTTGTCCATTAAAAACTCTTTTTTCTATAAAGTCACTAGAACCATTTTTATACATACTCATAGTTTGTGAACGCATATTTTCATTTTTGATATGTATTACTTTATCTGTTATTTTATATTCATAAAGTTTAGTTGAATAAGCCTTACCTTTGGTATGGTTAAAAAGTTTCTGAAGTTGCATATTTAAGTTCTCAACACCTAATAACCCACCTTTCATAGGAGTGATAACTTGAAATAATGTTAAAGCTTTATTTATTTCTTTTTCTTTAATTAAATCAAAATAATTTTGAATATAAGTAGCTGAAATATTTAAAATATTATTTAATATATATTCTGAATTTTCAACTCTTATATCTGCAAATTCATTTGAAGAATTAGAGTTTTTTTGTGAATAATAATTTGAAATTGAAACATTTACAAATTTAAAATCCTCATAATCTTCATCATATTTAGGAACCTCTCCTTTCCTTATATCATTTGCAATAACAGCAATTGCCTGATTTTCATTTTGACGATATATTTTTGTTAATTTACAAGTAGGAGCTAAGTTATATTTTATAGAATCAGCTAAAATATTTCCTGCACCAATTGCAGGTAATTGACCATCATCTCCTACAATTATAAATACAGTATCATCATCTATTTTTGAAACTATTTGATAAAAAGTTACTGAGTTTACCATTGAAGCTTCATCCAATAAAATTACTTTATATGGAAAAAAATCTTTTTCTTTATGCTTCATTAGTAAAGATTGAATCGTAGCAGAATTATAACCTGTAGTATCAGAAATTCTTTGACTTGCGATTCCACTTAAAGCAATAGTAATAATGTCATCATAAGAAACAACTTCCTCAAGTAATTGTAAAATAGCTTTACTTGATGTTGATTTACCTGTTCCTGCATAACCTATTAAAAAAAGTGTATTATGTCCTTTATTTATTAGTTCAACTGCTTTTTTTTGTTCACTACTTAATTCAAAACCTAATGTTAATTGTTTTTTAACTAAATAATCATCAAAAGATGCAATAATTTTACGATTCAATTCATTTTCTCTTCTTTGAAAAAATTCTAGAATTCGTTTTTCTGCACAATAAAGTATTGAAGGTGCGTAACGATTCTCTTTAGTTACAAAAATATCTTCGTCAACTAACATTTTTGTTATAGATTCTTCATATAAGTGATTTTTATCATTAAATCTTAAAGAATCATCTAAAAGTTTATACAAATGGAATTTATCGATTGAAGAATTGCCATTATTATCACAATATTCTCTTAATGTGTAATTCAAACAAGCCATTATTCTAAATTCAGAATAAGGATCAATTCCTAAAGCTTTTGCAATTTCATCTGCACGTTTAAATCCAATTCCTTTAATATTGATCAAAAGATATGGATTTTTTTTTATTTTTTCAATTAGATTATCAACTTCACCTAAACTTGAATAGATTCTTGTTATTAAATTAGATGTTACTCCAAATTTTGCTAGAAAAGATCCTAGCTCTCTTAAATGTTTAAATTTTTGCCATGATGTGATAATTGTTTTTAGTTTTTTCTCTTTTATACCTTTAAATTTCAATAATTCTTCAGGCTTTTCATTTAGTATTTTTACTAATTCTTCTTCAGAATATTTATCTACTAATTCTTTAGCAAATTTTTTACCAACACCTTTTACAATTTTTGTTAAGAAAAAGAATATTTCTGCCTCTTTTAGTTCTAAAGTATCAAATTCAAATTGAACTCCATATTTCTTATGAGTAGTCCAATTCCCTTTTAATATAACCTCTTCACCAACAATTTTTTCAATATCAGTATCAAAGTATGCTCCACATATTTTTTGATTGTTTTCTAAAACAGCAATGACATATTTTGTTTCTTCGTTTGTATAAAGAACTTTTTTTATAACTCCAGATAACTTGAAAGTTTTATACTCTTCCTCTTTTCCCATTAATAATCATCATCAAATTTTTTATTTTTATGCTTATCTTTACTATATGAATTACTATTTCTTTCTTTTTGTAAAAGATTTGCATCTTTTAATAGTATAGATCTTTCATTTTCAAAACTCTTCGAGTGTTCATTTACAAATTGCATAGTTTTTTCTATAAAATTTTTTAAGTCAGTTAAATATGCTGAATACAATTCCATTTCTTGTGCTTTTTTCATATCCTCATAATTCTTTAAAGTTCTTGCTTTAAATAACTCATGATTAAAGTTTTCTAATTTCAATAAAGATACTGTTCTTGTAAAAAATTTTTCTAAAACTCTTATGTATCTAATTCTTAGCTGTTTTACATGTATTTCTTTAATGATAACTCCAAATCTTAAGTTCGTATAGTAATTACTGTGTTAATTAATATTATAGCAAAAAGTTTTTTATTGTTTATAAAACTATTACATTTTGTAATATTTATGTAATTTAAAATTATCTACTTGACTAAAACTAAAGCAAAAGTAAATTGATAGAAATGTAAGACTCTTTATAATATAATCGCAGTAAAATTAAAAGAAGAAATATATTCTATGACTCGAAACAATTTAGATAATCCTATCTTTCTATTCGCATTATTGTTAATAATTATTACAATAAATACAATTTCTTCTATACATTTTTTATTGATTATGATTTCAGGTGTTACTTTTATTTCTTTTTATTTATCTCTTAAAAGAAAATATCCTTATTCTCTTTTTTTCATAGTTTTAACATTTACTTTTATTGAAATAAATTCTGGGTTAAAGCCTTTTTCTTTGAGTTTGTTATCTCTTTTTATTTATATATTTATTATTCCAAAAGTTGATAGAATCATGTCTTTTAACAAACTAAATGAATATATTTATATCTTAATTTTTTATCTTGGTGTTTTTTTAATTTGGGTTATAACATTAGGTATGTCTGATAGTTTTATAACTATAATATTTGTAAATATTATTATAGACTTATTATTTTTTGGAGTATTTATTTGATAAATAGATTAAATATTATTTTTTTATTCATCTTTGTTATTTTGATAACTCTACTTTCAAGGGTCTATTTTTTAAGTATAAAATCAAATACTTATTATGAAGAACTTTCAAAAAGAAATTATGTTAGTAGAGTTGAAAAAATACCAGTTAGAGGAATAATTGAAGATAGAAATGGAAAGAAGTTAGCTGTTAATCAAATGGGGTTTTCAATTTTGATTAAACCACATTTAAATTCTAAAAAAAACAAAATAAAGCTTGAAGAATCAATTGATTTGATTGTAGAACATTTTCCAAATTTAGAAAAGAAAAAAATTTTAAAAGCTTATAAGAGAAAAGATTCTGCTTATAATCATGACTTTGTAAAAGTTGTGGAATATATACCCTATCAAGATTTCTTTCCAAAATATACACTTTTTGCATCAAAAGAAACAATGAAAATACAGTCAGCTGTAAAAAGGTTCTACCCATATAGAAAAGCTGCTTCTCATGTAATTGGTTATGTAGGAAAGGCTTCAAAAGTAGAAATTTTGGATAATGAACTTTCAGCTCATAATGGAATTATTGGGAAAAATGGTTTAGAAAAATTTTACAATGATAAATTGCAAGGTAAAATTGGTTACAAAGATATCAAAGTGAACGCTTTAAATCAAGAAATTGCAATTATTGAGGAAAAAGAACCTTCTGTTGATAATAATATAAAAATATCTTTAGATATAGAATTGCAAAAATATATTCAAAAAATTTTTGGAAAACGAAATGGTGCAGTTATTGTTATGGATGCAAATAATGGAGAATTACTTTCAGCAGCATCAATGCCAGAATTTGATAATAATATTTTTGCTTCAGGTATTTCTGTAAAAGAGTGGAATCTTATGAGAAATGACCTAAATCATCCTTTTACTAATAAATTTATAAATGGTCTTTACCCTCCAGGTTCTATAATAAAAATGGGTGTTGCTCTATCTTTTTTAGAAAATGATATTAATAATAGTTTTACAGTTAACTGTTCAGGTTCAATCAGAATTGGTAATAGAAATTTTAGATGCTGGAAAACTAATGGACATGGAAAAGTAGACTTTAGAAAAGCTATTAGAGAAAGTTGTGATGACTTCTTTTATAAAGGAAGTCTTAGAATTGGAATAAATAAAATATCTCAAACTTTAGATAAATTTGGTTTTGGTAAAAAAACTGGAGTTGATCAAGTAAATGAATTCATAGGTGTAAATCCAAATAAATTATGGAAAGAAAAAAAGTATAAAGAACCATGGTATGTAGGAGAAACAGTTATTACATCTATTGGTCAAGGAAATATGCTTGTAACTCCTATGCAAATGGCAAGGTATACTGGTTTTTTAGCAACAGGTAAACTTCCTAAACCTCACTTTTATAAAGATCATTATGAAGAACCAGAAGATTTAAAAATGCCTAAACAGCAATTAGATATGCTAAGACGAGGTATGTATGATGTAACTCATCATATAAAAGGAACAGCTACAAACTATATTAAATCTAAAATAGCAATTGCAGGGAAAACTGGAACAGCTCAAGTTGTTAGTATTCCTCAATCTGAAAAAGTAAGAATGAAAGAAAGTGAACTTAAGTACTACCAAAGATCACATGCTTGGCTTACTACTTATGCTCCATATAAAAATCCTAAATATGTTGTAACAGTATTAGTTGAACACGGTGGTCATGGTGGTCAAGCAGCAGGAAAAGTTGTAAGTCAAATATATGATAAGATGTATGAAATGGGTTATATAAAGAGTAGAAAGTAACTCTTTATATACTTTTAGAGCAAAGAATCAATCTTAACTTTATAATCTAAATCTTTTCCAGCCAGAGGATGATTGAAATCAACTGTAACTTTATTTTCTTTAATCTCTTTTACAATAATTTGAGTAAGTTCACCATCATCATCTTCACCTTGAATTTGCATTCCAACTTTTAAGTTTTCTATATTTTCAAATTCTTCAATAGGTAAAACTGCAATTGCAGAAGGATCGTATTCTCCATAAGCTTCAGCTGCAGGAACTCTAATACTTGCAGCTTCTCCTTTTTTCATATTTATTATCCGCTTTTCAAGTCCAGCAATTACTTGTCCTACTCCAAATGAAAACTCAAAAGGTTTATTACTTCTGCTTCCATCTACAAGTTCTCCATCTACTCTAACTTCAAATAGTATTTTTACAGTTTGATTTACTTCAATAGGCATTAATAGACTCCAATTTTTAATTTATGAACTATATAGTTTTTAAGATAAAATATCAACTAATTTTACAAAAAATACTTGAATAAGAAAGATTAATAATAAAAATAAACAAAACACATATAAAATTTATTTATATGTGTTTTGTTTATTTTTATTTAAATATTTTGCATAATTAGTGTATAATCAGACGAAAATAGACATAGGAAATATTTATATGCATAAGATATACTTATCATTATTACTTACATCATTCACTTATGCTCAAACTATTAATTTTAATCAAGCTTTAGACTATACTTTAAAAAATAACAAAGATTTGAAAAACCAAAAATT
>CAJQLJ010000120.1 GCA_905479135.1 uncultured Campylobacterales bacterium
TTTTGACAAAGTTACTAATTGTTTTGAAATATAAGCTAATTCTTTACCTTCAGTTAAAAGTGTTTGCCATCTTTTCTTTTCAATATTTTCAATATTTGCATAAATATTATCTAAATCATTAAATTGCTCAATTAAAGCTTGGGCAGTCTTCGCACCTACTCCTTTTACCCCTGGAACATTATCTGCACTATCTCCTAATAATGATTGGTAATCAGTAAATTGTTTTGGATAGACACCATATTTATCAAAACATGTTTGTTCATTAATTACAGATTTTTTAATTGGATCAAATAAGTAAATACCCTCTTCTATTAACTGATATAAATCTTTATCATGTGAAACAACTCTTACATCAAGTCCCTTTTCTTTTGCATCTTTTGCAATTGAAGCTATAATATCATCTGCTTCAAAGCCTGTCCTAATTGCAGTTTTAAAATCCATTTTTTCAATCCAATCAATTGCAATTGGAAGTTGTTTTAATAAATCTTCTGGAACATCAGGTCTATGTGATTTATATTCAGTATAAATATCACTTCTAAAGGTAGGACCTTTTGCATCTAATGCAAATACAATGTAATCAGTTTCAAAATCTTTACCAACATTAGATATAAAATTCATAAATCCAGTCAATAAACCAGTTGGAAAACCATCTTTAGATTTTAAAGGTGGTAAAGCATAAAAACTTCTAAATAAGAAGCCAAAGGTATCAATAACAGTAATAGTTTTTTTCATAAAATTCTTCTTTCATATTCTTCTTTAAAGATTTTATAATATAATAATGTCACTAAAAACAAGGTTTTATAACCTAAGGAATAAATAAATGATTATTATCCCCGCAAGATTAAATTCAAGTAGATTTGCAAATAAAATATTAGTTGATATTTTAGGCTTACCAATGGTAATAAAAACAGCTAAACAAGTAAGTTCGTTAGATAAGGTTGTTATTGCAACTGATTCACAAGATGTAATTGATTTAGCAAAAGAACATGGTTTTGATGCTGTAATGACTTCAAGTTCTCATCAAAGTGGTACAGATAGGATAAACGAAGCTGTTAATAAGCTTAACTTAGACGAGAATGAAATAATTATTAACGTTCAAGCAGATGAACCTTTTATTGAAACAAATGTTGTACAAGCTGTTATTAATCGTGTTACTAAGTTAAAAGAAAATAATGAAGATATAATGATTGTATCTTGTCATAAAGAAATAAGTTCGCAATTAGCTGATGATCCAAATCATGTAAAAGTTATTTTAGATGATAATTCAAATGCTATTTATTTTTCAAGAGCAAAAGTTCCTTATCATAGAGATCATTATGAAAATTCATTATATAACGGTCATTTAGGTATTTATGGGTTTACAAAAAAATCTTTGAATAAATTCTGTTCATTAAATACATCAAAGTTAGAAAATATTGAAAAACTAGAACAACTAAGAGCTATAGATAATGGATATAAAATTGCAATGGTAAAAGTTACATCTAAATCTTTTGGTATTGACACGCAAGAAGACTTAGATAATGCATTAAAAATATTTAATAAATAATCTAAAATTAAAAAGTAGTAATATTCACTACTTTTAATTTAAAAGTTGAAATCTTCTCCTAAGTAATGCTCTCTTACTTTTTTATCTTGTCTAATTTCATCACTTGTACCACTTGCAAGTAAAGCGCCTGCTTTCATTACATAAGCTCTATCACAAATTTCTAAAGTTTCCCTCACGTTATGATCTGTAATTAAAACACCAATATTAATTTTTGTTAACTGGGCAATAATTTCTTGAATGTCTTTAACTGCAATTGGATCAACTCCTGCAAAAGGTTCATCTAGTAATAAAAATTTCGGTTGAGATACTAAAGCTCTTGCTATTTCTGTTCTTCGTCTCTCACCTCCTGAAAGAGAAAGTCCCTTTCTTTGACGTATTGGCTCGATATTAAAAACTTCAAGTAACTCTTCTACACGCTTATGTTGTTCAGCTTTATCATCTGTTACAATTTGTGCTGCTAGCATTAAGTTATCTTCAACTGATAAGTCTTTAAAGATAGATGATTCTTGTGGTAAATAACCAATACCACGTAAAGCTCTTTTGTGTAAAGGCAAACTAGTAATATCCATATCATCAAAATAAACTTGACCTGAAGTTGGTTTTACTAAACCACAAACTGTATAAAATGTTGTAGTTTTTCCAGCTCCATTTGGTCCTAATAATCCAACAATTTCTCCAGATTTAACTTCTAATGAAATACCATGTAATATTTGTGTTTTTTTGATTGATTTTGTAATATCTTGTATTCTTAGTTTATGCATTTATTTTATACAACCTTTTGTTTTCACTTTTTTCTATTTCTATTAAAATTACATTATATCCATAATCAATTAATAAGTTTTGCAACTTTTCATCTCCCCACTCTACAAAATGTATTCCATTACGTTCAAATTCTTCAAGCATTCCAAGAGCTATAAACTCCTCTAATGTTTTATTATAAATATCATAATGATATATATAATTTGAATAAATTGATTGTAATGAAAAAGTTGGTGAAGTAACTAAGTCATCTAATCCCAAGGCTTTTACATAGTTTTTAACAAGTGTTGTTTTACCACTTGCTAAGTCTCCTCTTAAAATTATAATTGTATCACCTGTTATAATAGTTTTTAATTCATCTACAATAACATTAATATTTTCCAAATCTAAATTAAACTCTTTTTTCAAAACTGAACCTATAATTGATTTGAAACTTTTATAATTTGATCAAGCTTTTCTTTTGCTTTACCATTAGCAATTGCTTCTTTTGCCATTTGAATTCCATCTTGAAAATCTCTAGCTTTTTCATCCACAATTAATGCAGCTGCAGTATTTATTAAGACAATATCAAGCTTAGCACCTCTTAAATTATTAGATAAAAGTTCTTTTGTTATGTTAGCATTAAAAATAGCATCTCCACCTATTATTTCTTCTTTTGGTGCTAAATTCAAACCATAATTCTCAGGATTAATTTCAAAATCTTCAATTTTTCCGTTATATAATGATGTGCCAAAAGAAATATCAGATATTGAAATTTCGTCCATACCATCATTTGAAGATACAATTATTGATCTTTTTGTTTTTAATATATCTAATGCAGATGCAATTTTATTTATATATGATTTATCAAATACTCCAACAAGTTGTTTTGATACATTTGCTGGATTAGATAGAGGTCCTAATATATTGAATATTGTTCTATGTGAAATACTTTTTCTAATAGGCATGATATATTTCATCGCTGGATGATGGTTTTGTGCAAACATAAATGTAAATCCTGTTTCTTCAAGCATTTTTGAAGAATTTTCTAAAGATAGATTAAGATTGATATTCAATGCTTCAAGCATATCAGCACTACCTGATTTACTTGTAATACTTCTATTACCATGTTTAGCAACATATGAATTACAAGCAGACAAAAGAATCGAAACTGTTGTAGAAATATTAAAAGAATTTGATTTATCTCCACCTGTTCCACAATTATCAATAATTTTTTCTTTTAAATCATTATGAACTGGCAAAGGTATCAAGTGATCTCTCATAGCACTTGCAGCTCCTGCAATTTCAGCAGCTGTTTCGCCTCTTTCATATATATCTATTAAATATTCTCTTACTTCATCTTGGGATAATTTATTTTCAAAAATATCATCGAATTTCATTTTTGCTAGGCTAAACATATAATTATCCTTCAATTTTTTCTACGTATTCTGACATTTTAGATTTTGGTGTAGATTTTACATTTGGTATTTGTAAAACTTTGAATTTGTCACTTCGCTCAAGATATCTTATCTCTATGATATCTCCAAGTTTTACTTCTTTTGCTTTTTTAACTGAAAGATTGTTTATAAAAACAACTTTATGCTCTAACATATCTTCAGCAACTGCTCTTCTTTTTGTAATATTAACTGCGTTTAAAAATTTATCTATTCTCATAATTAAGATTATAGCTAACATTAGATAAAATATTAGCCTTAAAAATAATGAAAATCATAGGATAAATTTATGAGTAAAAAAGATGTTAAAAAAGTAGTTCTAGCTTATAGTGGTGGGCTTGATACTTCAGTTATTTTAAAATGGCTTCAAGATGAATATAATGCAGAAGTAATTACATTTACAGCTGATTTAGGTCAAGGTGAAGAAGTTGAACCTGCACGAGAAAAAGCACTTGCAATGGGAATTAAACCTGAAAATATTTTTATATTAGATATTCAAGAAGAATTTGTAAAAGATTACGTATTCCCAATGTTTAGAGCAAATGCAATTTATGAAGGTGAATATTTATTAGGAACTTCAATAGCACGACCTTTAATTTCAAAAAAACAAATTGAAATTGCTAATAAAATGGGTGCTGATGCAGTATCTCATGGTGCTACAGGAAAAGGAAATGATCAAGTAAGATTTGAACTTGGATATCTAGGATTAAATCCTGATATTACTGTTATTGCTCCATGGAGAGAATGGGATTTAAATTCTAGAGAAAAACTACTTTCTTATGCAGCTAAACATGGAATTACAATTGATAAAAAACATTTAGATGAAAATGGGAATCCTGCAGTTAGTCCATATTCTATGGATGCTAATCTTTTACATATTTCATATGAAGGATTATCATTAGAAAACCCAAATGCTGAACCTGAAGAATCTATGTGGTTGTGGTCAGTATCACCTGAAGATGCGCCAGATAATGCTGAATATATAACAATCGGATATAAAAGTGGTGATCCAGTTTCAATTAATGGAAAAGAAATGTCTCCTGCTACAATATTAAGAACACTTAATGAATATGGAAACAAGCATGGAATTGGAAGAATTGATATCGTTGAAAATAGATATGTAGGAATGAAAGCTAGAGGATGTTATGAAACTCCAGGTGGGACTATTATGTTAAAAGCACATAGAGCAATAGAGTCTATTACTCTAGATAGAGAAGCTGCACATTTAAAAGATGAGATGATGCCTAAATATGCAAAATTAATATATCAAGGTTATTGGTTCTCGCCTGAACGAGAAATGCTTCAAGCTGCAATTGATGCTAGTCAAAAAGATGTTGAAGGTACAGTTAGACTTAAACTTTACAAAGGTAATGTTATTGTAGTTGGACGAGAATCTGAAAAATCATTGTTTTCTGAAGCACACTCAACTTTTGAAGAAGATGAAGTTTATAATCAAAAAGATGCAGAAGGATTTATCAGACTAAATGCATTAAGATTTATTATAGCAGGACAAAATAAAAAGTACTATCACTTATAAAATATAAAACTTAACAAAAAAGACTAGGTAATTAGTCTTTTTTGTATTCTTTCAAATAATCAACTTCTTAGAAATCATATGAAAGTGTTAAACCAATTGTTCTTGGTGCTCCTAGTTGATATTGAAAATGCACCATCTGTGTATTATAAACTTGAGTTAAAAAGTTTTAAGAAGCTGACTTCTCATTGTGACTATCAGAAAAGAAAGCAGATCCTTTTCTTCAACATTTGCTTTAAATGTCAAGCATCAAAAAAGAAGTAATCAAATCCTACATTCTTAAGAAAAATGTCTAGATTAAATCAAAAGATAAATTGAGTATTTTAAAGTGTAAATAATTTACATACAAATAATAATAACAATGTAACTTATAGGTAATTTATATATAACTTATAAATTCAGGTTATTTTTTATTCATAAAATTATTCAATAAATCATTTTTTAAGTTACAATTAAATAGATTTTATATAATTGATCTCATTTTTAAATGTAAAATTTTATTCGCAATATTTCTGTAAATTGGATTA
>CAJQLJ010000121.1 GCA_905479135.1 uncultured Campylobacterales bacterium
ATTTTTCTTCATAAATTTCTTTTAGCTTTAAGACAGCATTAGCTTTATCTAAATTTTGAGTAATAAGATGATAAAACCTACCACCTTTAACAATATCAAATCCTTCTTTTAAACTAAGTTGACGTAATTCTTCTATTCTTGATTCATCTTCAATTATAAAAGGTTCACAGAAGTCTCTTTTTTTGGCTAGTCTTGAATTTTCTATACCAAGTCCAGTTAAACTTGAGACCAATTTATCACTCATATCAAAAAAGCTTTTTATATTAAATTCATTTCTATGTTGATTAAGAAAACATAATGTTTCACTGTATGTTTTTCCCATATTTATTTGTTCAAAATTTTCATTAGTAGGTAAAAAAATACCAGCTCCATTTTCAACTATGAAAGGATGATTTATTTGAAGACTTTCTCTCAATTTTAATATTTCTTCTTTTGTTTTACTAGTAGTTATTATTAGTGGAATATTTTTGAGCTTAATATATTCAAGCATCTCTATAGCTTCATTAGTACTATAAGTATTATGATCAAGTAATGTTCCATCTAAATCTGTAAATATAAGATAATTTTGAGTTTTTGTTTGTAACATGTTATAGAATATCGTATATAAAGTAATATATCAATACTTTGCTGTATAAAAAATATATATTTTTTATGAATACTTTACATTCAATATTTATTTTTTTGAAGTTGCTAGATTTACTTTTCCAATGGCACAAGAAACAAAACTTTTCGCAGATGTAGTAACATTTTCAAAAGTACTAAGCTGTTCACTTGTTAATGGATAACCTAATTCTTTAAGTTTTATTTTTAAAGCTGCTTCTTTTGAATCATCAATATTAAGTGTAATTTTTCGTGGGTTTACTTCTAAGTCAACACTTACTTCTCCAAAATCATTTTTTAAAGCTGTGATTAGTGTATTTGCACATCCACTACATTTTACATTATTTACTTCGTATACTTTTTTCATAATAATCCTTTTTATGTTTAATTATAACAAAAACTTGTGTATTTAAAGTGTAGTTAAGATTATTAATTATAAAAAAAGGTAAGACTATATGCCTTACCTTTCAATAAAAATTATTCAGTTTTGTTATCCAATAATTGAATTTAAAGTTGCAGATGGTCTCATAGCAGTACTAACTAAATCATCATTTGGTAAATAATATCCACCCATGTCAATTTCTTTTCCATGACCAGCTATTAATTCAGATATAATTTTATCTTCGTTTTGCGTCATTGCTTTTGCAATTGGAGCAAATTCTGCAGCTAAATCAGCATCAGAAGTTTGAGCTGCTAATTCTTGTGCCCAATACATTGCAAGATAGAAGTGTGAACCTCTATTATCAATTGAACCTAGTTTTCTAGCAGGTGATTTATCATTTAAAAGAAAAGTTCCAGTTGCTTTATCTAAAGTATCAGCTAAAACTTGAGCTTTTGCATTATCTTGTGTATTTGCTAAGTGCTCAAAAGATGCAGCTAATGCCATAAATTCACCTAATGAATCCCATCTTAAGTAATCTTCTTCCGCAAATTGTTGAACATGCTTAGGAGCAGATCCACCAGCACCAGTTTCAAATAATCCTCCACCTTTCATTAATGGAACGATTGATAACATTTTTGCAGATGTTCCTAATTCTAAAATTGGGAAAAGGTCTGTGTTATAATCTCTTAAAACATTTCCTGTAACAGAAATAGTATCTTTTCCTGCTCTCATTCTCTCTAGTGAAGTTTTTGTAGCATCAACAGGTGCTGCAATTGTAATATCTAAACCAGATGTATCATGCTCTGGTAGGTATTTATTAACTTTTTTAATCATTTCTCTATCGTGAGCTCTGTTTTCATCTAACCAGAAAATTGCAGGAGTATTTGATAATCTTGCTCTTGTTACTGCTAATTTAACCCAATCTTGAATTGGAGCATCTTTTGCTTGGCACATTCTAAAAATATCACCAGCTTCAGTATCAAAAGAGAATACTGTTTCTCCAGCAGTATTTGTTACAATAATCTTACCAGAACCAGCAGCTTGGAAAGTTTTATCATGTGAACCATATTCTTCAGCTTTTTTAGCCATTAAACCAACGTTTGGAACAGTACCAATAGTTGTTACATCTAATGTACCATTAGCTTTACAATCATCAATAACAGCTTGGAAAGATTTTGCATAACATCTATCAGGAATTACAGCAATTGTATCTTCTTCTTTATCATTTGCATTCCACATTTTACCACCACCTTTTAGCATAGCAGGCATAGATGCATCAATAATAACATCAGATGGTACATGTAAGTTAGTAATTCCTTTATCAGAATTAACCATAGCAAGTCTTGGTTGACTTGCATAAACTGCTTCAATATCAGCTTCAATTTCAGCTTTTTTAGAAGCATCTACTTGATCTAATTTAGAATATAAGTCACCTAAACCATTATTAAAGTTTACACCTAAAGAATCAAATAATTCTGAATGTTTTGTAATTAAATCTTTGAAGAATACCTTAACAGCAAATCCGAACATAATTGGATCAGAAACTTTCATCATTGTAGCTTTAAGGTGTAATGAAAATAATACATCTTGTTCTTTTGCTCTGTTAATTGCAGTTTGGTAGAATTCTTGTAAAGATTTAGCACTCATACAAGTAGCATCTATAATCTCATGCGCTTCAACAGGTGTTGATTCTTTTAATACAGTAGTTGTTCCAGATGCATCAATAAAAGAAATTTTTAAATCATCAGCTTTTTCAAAAGTAGTTGATAATTCAGCACCGTAGAAATCATTTTCATTCATGTGCATAACTTCAGTTTTTGAATCACTTGTCCATTTACCCATTCTATGCGGGTTGTTTTTAGCGTAATTTTTAACAGCACCAGGAGCTCTTCTATCTGAGTTACCTTCTCTTAATACAGGATTTACAGCAGAACCTGAAATCTTTCCATATCTAGCTGTAATTTCAGCAGATTCATCATAATTAGGAACATCATAACCTTTTGATTGTAATTCTGCAATACAAGCTTTTAATTGTGGAACAGAAGCTGAAACGTTTGGTAATTTAATAATATTAACTGTTGGATCTTGAGTTAATTCACCTAATTCAGCTAAATGATCAGCGATTTTTTGGTCTTCTTTTAAATTCTCTGGGAAGTTTGAAATAATTCTTCCTGCTAATGAGATATCTTTTGTAACCATTTCAATACCAGAGCTTTTTGTGAAAGCTTTAATCATTGGTAAGAAAGAGTATGTAGCTAATGCTGGAGCTTCATCAACTTTTGTGTAAATAATCTTTGACATGTTTAGTTCCTAAATTTTGAATTTTAAAGTAGATAAATAATATCACTAATTAAATTTAGGTCTATTTAAAGCTAGCTTTAATCTTAAATCAAAAAAAAGTGTGTTTCAAATTTTCACAATTTTTATTTAACATTATCCCAAAGTGACTTTAATGAACTAGGTTTTTGTTCTTTTACATCGGTCTTCATAATCTTTTTTGCTTCTTTGTCTATTTTAGTTTGTTTTTCTTTCACTCTAGTGTAACTTTTCTTTACACCTCTATTTGCTTTGATTTTATTTATATGACTTTTGTATGATTTAGAAAAATCGTGTAATCCTGTTTTATTACTTTTTACAAAATAAAGATAATCACTCTTAACTGGAAAAATTGCAGCTTTAATAGCATTTAAACTTACTGCGGAAACTGGATTTTTTGGTAAACCTTTATATTTGTAAGTGTTATAAGAAGAGCTATCTTCTTTTATTCTTTTTGCTGTTACTCTAACATGAGAATATTTTCCATAATTTAAAGTTCCGTCCATTTGTAACTTCATTCCACGACTTAGTCTATTATGAATAACACTAGATACGATAGGCATTTCTTCTATATTAGCTGCTTCTTTTTGAATTATAGAAGCTAAGCTTAAATAATAATACCACTTTTTTTTATCATAGAATCCAAATATTTTTTTTGAAAACTCTTCATATTTTTTATTGCTTTGAGATAATAAATATAGTATTAAATGATCTTCTTTCATTCCATAAGGTAAAGAATAAGTATCTGCTAGGATATTTCCATCTAATTTATATGCATTCTTTTTATATACCGTATGAAGCTTACTCTCTGAAAGATTAAGATCCTTAGCTAGTTGTTTGAAAAAAATGTATGATGTTTCACCTGGTATTAAAGTGATATCTTTCATAGCAGCTTTTGAAGTAGTTAATTTATATATAAAATCCATCTTAGTTAGTTGATTTTCATTAATATTAATCCATCCACTTTGAATATAACCTGTGAATCTTAAGATTACTCTATCAATTATATTAAATTCATAACCTGTTTTATTCAGGTAAGTTACAGTATCATTAGCACTTCCTTTAGGGATAAATAACACTTTTGTTGAAGTTAATGGAATTGTTATATAAAATAAAACTATGATAAAAGCTATAAGGAAAACTTCTATAATGTTAAAGGCTATTAAACTTTTATTCTTCTTCTTTTTAATTATTACTTCATTAATATCTTTAGTATTGTTTTTAGGCATAAAAGTAAACTCTTTTTCTTTTGGAAATGTTTTCGTATCGCAATTCTATATAAAATTTGATAAAAAGCTTATTGTAGATATAGAAAATATAGAAATAAAATCACAGAAATCTAAAGTAAAAAATTCTTATGAAGATTTAAAGCAAAATATAAAACAACTTCCTATAGTTTTTAAAATATTCAAAAAAATAGATGTCAGAAACTTAAAAATTGATGGTAATGAATTTACAATTGCACTTAACAATGAATCTTTATTTCTAAATAATAAATATATAAATATCTCTTCAAAATTAGATTTTATTTCTAATCAAATTATATTTGATTTACATTCTTTATATTTGAAAGATATCGATTTAATATTAACTGGAAAAGTTAAAATAGATTATTTCAATGAAAAATTAGATCTACTAGGTGAATATTATTATAAAGAATTAACAGGTGATATAACTCTAGATATGAATGAAAAAATTGTTAATTTTTATATAAATAGTGAAGAGTTTAATAATTTAAAGTTTTTAAAAAAGTTTTTTAGATTATCTTCAGTAGCTGAATCTTGGATGTATGATAATGTTGATGGTAAATTACAATTAAATGAATTTTATGGAAGTTTTGATTTAGAAAAAAATAAGATCATTCAAAAATCTTTATATGGTAAGGCAATAATTAAAGATGCAAAAATTAAATTTAATGAAGATCTAGAACAAATTAATACTAAACAAATTGATATTAATTTTAAGAATAATAAACTTTCATTAGATTTAATACAACCTGTATTTAGAAACATAAAAATGGATGGAAGTTATGTTCATATAAATAATATTACAAGTTTAGATAATGGGAATGTAGTAGTATATATAGAAGCTGAAAAAGCAATATTAGATAATAGAATACTAGATATATTAAAAGCATACAATATAAATCTACCATTATTACAAAAAACAGGTGAAACTAATAGTAGTTTGAAATTGACAATTCCTTATGCTAAAAATAAACATATTGATGCAAAGGGAAAATTTATTCTTACAAAGTCTAACATTTTATTAAAAAGCTTTCCTTTTTATACAAATAAAGCTACTGTAATTTTAGATAATACAAAAATTAAAATTATAAATGCAGACATTAAACACAAAGATATGATTGAAGCAAACTTAGATTTTATAATAGATACAAATAGTTCAATGGCAGAAGGAAGTGCATTAATTAAATCTTTTTTAATAGAAAGTAAAGAAGAAAAGATTCTAAATATTACAGATAAGAAAACTCCATTTTCTTTTTCATACAAAGACAATGTTAATATAAAACTAGATTCCTTATATACTAATATTAATATAAATGATAATTTACATATTGATATTAATGAATTGTCTTCTATTTATGAGTATTCAAATCTTTTAAAGAAGATTAATATTAAAAAAGGAAATCTACACTTGAACGTAAAAGATAAGAACAACATATCTTTTACTTCTTATGCTGAAGGATTAGATTTTCCAATTGAAAGAAATTCTAAGAAAATTGAAGTATTGAATATTGAAGGTCTAATTAAAAATGATTATGTAAAAGTTAATACTTTAGATAATAATATTAAAGTAGAAATTATAAATAAAGAAGTAAGTATTTATTTAAACAACACAGATGTTGTTATAGATACAAAAGAGTCAAGTTTTAAAGAACTACCTTTATTAAATATAAATGCCAAAAATGCAAAATTAAAACTGGATAGTGATGTATATAAAATAAAGAAAGCAAATATAAAAATTACTCCAGAACTTATAACTTTTGCAGCTGATGTTACAAATTTAGATATACCTTTAAAAAAAGAAGGAAAATTAGTTGATACACTTAGTATAAATGGTAATTATTCTAATAATATTACAAATATTGAAACTACAGATAAGAAAATAAGACTTAAATATATAGAAAATAGTAAATTAGATCTTAAAATAGATGGCTATGATATTTTAGTAAATACAAGTACTTCAGAAGACGAAAATAATATAAGTGATTTAAATATTGAAGGTATAAACTCTAATTTAATAGTGAATGAAAAATTTAAATTCTTAGCAGATAAATTTTCTTTAAGCTTAAGAGATGAGAGTAAGTTTTTTCATTTAAATCATAAAAAAACAGATTTTACTTATCAAGTAGGAAATGATAAAAAAATTGATATATTTGCAAATAATATCAGCGATGAATTTATTAATACGATTTTTAACAAAGAGATTTTGAAAGGAAATAATATTCAATTATTAGCTAAAGGTAGTCCTTCTTTACTTAAAGGAAAAATGATATTAAAAAATGTAAAAATTGAAGACTTAGCGATTTTAAATAACTTATTATTATTTATAAATACATCACCTGCTTTAATCAATCCTTTTTTAGCTATTCCTTCACTTGTTGGAATGGCTTCAAATGGTGGATTTAATTTAACTGGATACAGAATAATTGATGGAGTACTAGATTTTGATTATCATGATGAGAAGAAACTTTTAGATATTACAAAGCTTCAAACTACAGGAAATGGAATTGACTTTGAGGGTTCTGGAACTATTGATATAAATAATGGAAGTATAGATTCATTTGTTAATCTTATTTTCTTAAAAGATTATTCAAAAATTGTAGGTGCTATTCCTATAGTAAATTATGTCTTATTAGGAAAAAATAAAAGAGTTGAAACAAAAGTTAATATATTTGGAAATTTAAATAATCCTAAAATATCGACAAATTTAACAAAAGATGCTTTTTCAGTTCCTCTTAATATTGCAAAAAGAGTTTTAACCTCTCCATCAGATTTTGTAAATTTCTTAAAAGATTTAAATAAGACAGAATCTAATAAATAAAGCTATTGATTAGCTTTATTCATTTCTTAAAACATCAATAACATCAATTTTAGTCGCCTTTACTGCTGGATAGTAAGATGATAAGGTAACAATAACAGCAGCGCCTATTACAATAGATATAAAATCACTTAATGCTAAATCAAGTGGAAGTTTAGCAGTACCATAAACATCTGCAGGAAGTGAAATAATTTCAAAAGTATCTAAAGCCCAATAACCAATAAATCCTAAAATAATACCACTTAAAATTCCAGAAAATCCAATAATTATACCAACTCTTAAAAATATTGATTTAATTTCAGAGGATGAAGCACCCATTGATAAAAGTAGTGCTATTTCTTTTCTTCTACTCATTACTGTCATTAGTAATGATGAAATAATATTTAAAGAAGCTACTAAAATAATTAGCATTAAAACTATAAATAAAGCAGTTTTTTCCATTTTCATTGCAGCAAAGAAGTTTCCATTTTGTTGCCACCATCCTAAAACTGCAGCACCTGATCCTTTTAAATCGACTCTAAGTTTTTCAATATCTTTAAATGCATCATCAGAATAAATATGAATTCCATCATAAGTATCTTTTGGCTTTTTTAATAAAGTTTGTAAAGCTTCAATAGATGTATACATATAAGCTTGATCATAGGCATTTAAACCTGATTTAAAAGAGTTTTGAAAAGTAAATCTCTTCATTTTAGGAATCATTGAAAATCCGCTAGGATTTAATGATGTAAAATATAAAGTTGTTTTACTTCCTTTATTTAAATAAAGTTTAGAAGATATACCAACACCAGTTATAATATCATATTTACTAAGTTCTAAATCACCTAAGGCTTTTTTATAAATATCATTTATTGAAGCTTCCTTTTCTGGAATTACTCCAAAAATCATACCTCCACTCATATCTTCACCACTTTGTGCAATTACTTGTGATGAAATAAAAGGAGAAAACTTTAATTCAGTATATTTATTCTGTAATTGATCTAAGAGTGATTTATTTAAAGGATTATCAAACTTAGAGTAAATAGTAAGAGGATAATTCATAGTAAAAAGTTTTTTTTCAAACTCTTTTGCAGTACCATTCATAATAGCCATTGAAAGTATTAAAACCATAACTCCAATAGCAACACCTATAAATGCTAATATAGCACTTACAGATATGAAAGGATTTTTTTTATCAAATCGTAAATATTTTTTTACGATAAAGTTAACTAATTTTATATTCAAATTAGTTTCCTGCTGCTAAACCTCTTTTAGGTCCGCTTTTCCCACAACATTGTTTATATTTTTTTCCCGAACCACAAGGACAAGTATCATTTCTTGCAATCTTTTTCTCACTAGCCATTACTTCTTTTTGAGCAAGGTTAGTTGTAATATTTTCAGTTGATTCCTCCATTTGTTCTTTCATCTTTTCTAATGCTTCTTGCTCTTTTTTAGCATCATCTTGATTTTGAAGTTGAATAGTGAATAAAACTTTTATAATTTCATGTTTGATATTTGAAATTAATTCGATAAACATATTGTAAGATTCTTTTTTGTACTCAACTAATGGATCTTTCTGGTTATAACCTCTAAGACCTATTCCAGTTTTAAGTGTATCCATAGAATAAAGGTGTTCTCTCCATGCATTATCTAAAATTTGTAAGTATAAAATTCTTTCAATTTCACTTTTTTGTTCAGGTGGTGCCATTTCCATTTTTTTAGTATAAACACTATTTACAATTTCAGTAAGTTTTATTTCTAAATCTTCGTAATTTTCAGCTTGTATATCTTCAAGTGTTATTATTAAATGTAATTCTTCTTTAAATTTAGCAATTATATAATCATAATTATAATCCTCAGAAGGCATTCCATCAATTATTTCTGCATTTGATAATGTAGTTTGAACATATTCTAATTTATTTTCATTAAGTTTTGTATCAATATCATAGTCAGGTTTTAATAAATCATTTCTAAATTTATAAATAACTTTTCTTTGCTCATTTGATACATCATCATATTCAAGTAAGTGCTTTCTTGATTCAAAGTGCATTTGCTCAACTTTTTTTTGTGCATTTTCAACAGCACGAGTAACCATTTTTGATTCAATATGTTCACCATCTTCAATACCTAATCTTTCCATGATACCTTTGATTTTATCACTTCCAAAAATTCTTAATAAATTATCTTCTAATGATAAATAAAATTGAGATTCACCTGCATCACCTTGACGTCCAGCTCTACCTCTTAATTGATTATCAATTCTTCTTGATTCATGTCTTTCTGTTCCTAATATTACTAATCCTCCAAGATCAAGAATTTCTTGTGAAAGTTTAATATCAACTCCACGTCCAGCCATATTAGTAGCAATTGTAACTGCACCTTTATGTCCAGCATCTTCAATAATTTTACCTTCTTTTTCATGCTGCTTAGCATTTAAAACTGTATGTGGAATTTTTTTACTCTTTAAGATCTCATGTAGTTTCTCTGATTTTTCAATTGATGCAGTACCTACAAGAACTGGTTGACCTTTTTCATTTAAAACCTTTATTCTATTACAAACAGCTTCAAATTTTTCTTCTTCACTTTTATAAATTAAGTCATTTTTATCAAGTCTTTGAACTGGTACATTTGTTGGAATTGATACAACATTAAGGCTATATATTTCTGCAAATTCAGTAGCCTCTGTTTGTGCAGTTCCTGTCATACCAGCTAATTTATCATACATTCTAAAGTAGTTTTGGAAAGTAATATCAGCTAAAGTTTGAGATTCATCTTGAATAGAAACTCCTTCTTTTGCTTCTAAAGCTTGATGTAAACCTTCTGAGAACCTTCTTCCTTCACTAAGTCTTCCAGTAAATTCATCAACAATAATTACTTCATTATCTTTAACTACATAATCTACATCTTTTTCAAAAATATAGTTAGCTTTTAAAGCTTGATCAAGATTATGTGATAGTGATGCATTCTCTAAAGAGTACAAGTTATCTACTTCAAATAACTCTTGGGCTCTTGTTGTACCATCTTCTGTTAAAACTACAGATTTATTTTTTTCATCGACTATAAAATCACCTGTAGTTGTAGGTTTTTCATCTGCTCTTTTAGGCTCAATTAGTTCACCTCTTTTTAGACTCATAGCAATTTTATTTGCATTTGCATAATTTGCACTCTTTTGATTTGTAGGTCCACTAATAATCAAAGGAGTCCTAGCTTCATCAATTAAAATTGAATCTACTTCATCTACAATTACAAATGAGTGTTCTCTTTGAACTTTTTCTTCAATATTGTAATTCATATTATCTCTTAAGAAATCAAATCCAAATTCATTATTTGTACCATAAGTTATATCAGCTGCATATTGCTCTTTTCTTGAGCTGTCATCTTTAATATCTCCAACAATTGCACCAACCTTAAAGCCTAAGAAGTTATATAAAGGTTCTAGTTCTTTTGCATCTCTTGATGCTAAATAATCATTAACTGTTACAACATGTACGCCTTTTCCTGTTAATGCATTTAAGGATACTGCTAATGATCCTACAAGTGTTTTTCCTTCCCCTGTTTTCATTTCAGCAATTCTTCCACTATGTAAAACCATTGCTCCAATTAATTGAACATCATATGGTCTCATATTTAAAGCTCTTTTACTAGCTTCTCTAGTAATCGCAAAAGAATCATTTAAAACATCATTCAATGATTTTTCTTCATTTTGTACTATCTCTTTTAACTTATTAAAACTATTTTTTAATTCATCATCACTCATAGATTCATATGTACTCTCAAGTGCATTTATAGCTTCAGCTCTTTTTCTATATCTTTTAACTTCTTTATCATTTTTAGTACCAAATAATTTTGAAAAAACATTTAACATAAAATTAATTCCTTTTTGTTATAATCGTTAAGATTATATAAAAATAAAGGTTAAAATATGTTTTATAAGATGACATTTGTATTTATCGTTCTTTTTACAACAATTAACCTAAGTGCAGATATAAAAAACTTGAAGAGTTTTAAAGCTAATTTTACTCAGAATATAACATCAATAAATAGTAAAAATATTGTATATAAAGGTGAGTTTTTTATCAAAAGTAGTGGAAAAATATTATGGAAATATAAAATACCAATAGAAAAGAATGTTTACGTTTTAAAAGATTTTGTTATTATAGATGAACCAGAGTTAGAACAAGCAATTTATACTCAGTTACAGAATGAAATAAATATCATAAAATTATTGAGTACATCAAAAAAAATGAAAGACAATTTATACATAGCAAATATAGATGATACTGACTACCAAATAGAAACTTCTCTGAATAAAAATCAAATAGAAACGATTCAATATAAAGATAAATTAGACAATAATATTGAAATTAAATTTGAAAATCAAATTTCAAATGAAGATATAGATGATAGTATTTTTAAGTTTACAGCTCCAGAATATTATGATATCATTAGAAAGTAAAAATTTAGTAAACTTAGGTATAATACGCTTAAGGTAAGCTTGACAATAGCTTGAATTTAAATATTCAAGAGGAAAGTCCGGGCTGCAGTGAAGTATGGTTCCATTTAACTAATGGCTAGGGTAACCTAAGGGATAGTGCAACAGAGAATAGACAGCCAATTTTTGGTGATGGTGAAACGGTGAGGTAAGAGCTCACCAGACTTTTGAGTAATCATTAGTGCTTTGTAAACCCAACTTGCAGCAAAAAGACCTGGTATTTACTTCACATTTTTGGTCTTTGCTTGACTACTAGAGTAATTTAGTAGCTAGATAAATTATTGTCTTTAAAACAAAACTCGGCTTATAAGCTTACCTTATTTATATTAACTGATTTTTGACAAAATCTAAATAGTGTCCTTCTTGATCTTCTAATTCTTTATGATTCCCTCTTTGAACAATTTTACCTTCATCTAAAACATAAATAATATTTGCATTTTTTACAGTACTTAACCTATGTGCTATTGTAATAACTGTTTTATTTTTTAATATTTCTTCTAGAGCTATAAAAAGTTTTGCTTCTGTATGAACATCTAATGCTGATGTTGATTCATCAAATATAACAACAGAAGGATCTGCTATGATCATTCTAGCAATTGAAAGTCTTTGCCTTTGACCTCCACTTAATCTTACACCATGACGTCCTACCATAGTTTCTAATCCATCAGTCATTTTTTCTATAACATCATCTAATTGTGCAATTTTTAATGCTTTGTGTATTTGCTCATCGCTTATATCTTTATTACCCATCGTAATATTAAATTTTAGGGTGTTATTAAAAAGTATAGGCATTTGTAGTACTAAAAATATATTTTCTCTTAAACTTGTTTTATCAAGTTTTTCAATATTAGTATTATTATAAAGTATATCACCATTTTTCTTTGAATAAAAACCTGATATTATTTGTGCTAATGTAGTTTTTCCACTTCCACTTGCACCTATTAAGGCAACTTTATCAGAACTTTTTATGTCCAATGAGATATCTTCTAATATATTTTTTTCTGCATTATATGAGAAGTCTAAGTTTCTTATTGAAATATTTACCTCTTTATTTTTAACGCAAAGTTGTTCTTCACCACTTTTTTCTACGTCTAAATCCAATATTTTATTAATTCTGACTATTGCTGCATTTGCACTTGCATATGAATACTGAATTGATAAAATATCTTGAACAGGCCCCATAATAAACCAAATATAACCAAACATTGCAAACATCATACCTATAGATAAACTATTGTATTCAACTAAAATAAGTCCTGTTGATCTAAAAATCTCAAATACAATTAAAAATATAGTAAATGATAACCTCTCATAAGCTACACTTTTATAGTTATATTCATTTGAAGTTACTTGGATATTTTTGGCTCTTTTTATTGCTTCACCAAAAAAATATTCTTCTTTATTGCTTGCTTTTATTTGTCCAAATAAATCTAATGTTTCTCCAACATTATCTTGAAACTCTTCAATAGCTTGGTTCTCTTCTTTTTTTAAAGCACCAGTTTTTTTAGATATTTTTTTAGATAAAAGCATAATAATTGGTTGTATAAAAAGGATCATTAATCCTAAAATAGGATCAATTGCTATTATTACAAATGCAACTCCTAAAAGAGTTAAAACAGATGCTATAAATTTACTTGCTATGGATATGATAAATGTATCTAAGGTATTAATATCTGTTACTAAGTTTGAAGATATTGCACCTGAACCTAAACTCTCATATTCATTCATATTAACAAGTTTTAGGTGTTTTAGTAGCTTTACTCTTATTTTATAAGTTACGTATTTTGATATGTAAGTGAAAATCTTTGTAATTATTACAGTAAATACAAAATAAATTAGTCTTAAGAACATAACTACAAGCGTTACAATTGCTATATAGTAAAAAGCATTACCAATTCCTAAAATATCATTTATTGTGTTTACAAAAAAATCTGGTTTATCTAATAATACTTCATCTACTAATATTGGAAGCATTAAAGGAACAGGGATACTTATTAAAATAGCAATAAAAGTAATTACCTGACCAATAATAAGATGTTTTTTGTTGTCTAAAAGTAGTTTAAATATATATTTAAACGATATGTATTTGTTCATTTTAATCTTTCAGAAATTAATTTTCTATTGGAGCTGCTAACATCTTTTCACAAACTTCTAGTTTCATACCATCGTGATATTCACAGTTTCTACCACATTTATATGTACCGATGTTTGAAAGTTTAAGAATTTCTAATTGATTTTTTGATTCTTCTTGACATTCTTGTAATGTTTTAAAGAAAATAGGACTTTTAAGACTTCTTTTACTGTTAGTTTTATCAGGATAGATAAAAGAATGCCATTTTTCTTCAGGTTTTTCTTCCCAACATCCTGTTAAAAGTAGGGCGGTTGCTACTAGGGCTAATATATTTTTGTACATTCAAACTCTTTTTTCGTTGATTGTAGTTAAATTATCTTTAAAAAAGGCCTAAATGACAACATTTTGCAATGTTTGTTTAATCACATCAAAATCTCTTAATTCTTCTTTTAGTCTTAAATTTTCTAAATAAAGTTCAATTGCTTTATTTAATTGATCACTTATTTTTCCAGTTGAAGCTGCTTTATTGATAGTGTCAGGCTTATATCCTAATTCAAAAGACAGTTTTTTATATGTAAGATTTAAATCTTTACAAACTTGCTTAATAATATTTGGATTTAAGTCTTTATATAGTTCTTCTATATCAATATTAAAGGATTCTGCTGTGTTAGAAATAATATCTTTTTTTAACATTAATACATTTCTATAATGATAATGTTTTGAACTTGGTTGAAAAAGTTTTAGATTTTCTTTTTGTACTGAAATAAATAATTTTTTGCCATCACATCCTATAATGTCATCAAATACTGGCACTAAAATATGTTCATCAATATGTTTAAATGTTTCAATAAACATAAATGAGTTTATATTTTTAGTTTTTGCTTTAGACTCGTTATACTCTTCAAAAGTAAACTCAATGTCTTTGTCTTGATAATTTATAGTAAGATTTTCTTTTGGTATATCTATTTTTAAAACAATATGAAAATGTAATAAACTATCTCTATTATTTGAAAAAATACTAATAATATTTTCTATTTCAATAGAATATTTACTTACTAACATAGTTACAATATTTTCAAGATATATAACATCTTTGTAATTACTATCTAAGTCTCTTACAAAATAAGGTTTTGTATTAAAAAGTTTTCCTATTTGTATCATAAATTATCCTTAATTATTAAAATTTTATTAAGTATATCTTACAAAATAATTTAGATTTTTTACTTATAATATCATTAAAAAGTGTACAAATAAAGATAAAAAGAGCTAGAAAAATGTCGATTTTACAAGTTGCTATGGAAGGGCTATTTAATAGTTTTATACTTGCTACTTTTGCTACAATTTTAATTTATTGTATTTACAAGTATGTTATAATAAAGAGAGCAATTAAATTACAAGCAGTTATATGAATATTAAAAAAGAGTTAAACGGAATTATATATTTACTAAATCAGAATTATTTTTTAAAGGCACATGATAAGACAGAAGAATTATGGAAAATTTATAAAAATGATAAAAGTACTAGAGCTGAATCATTTATATTAAAAGCTTTTATTAATGCTTTTGCTTCATTTGAGCTAAATAGTATGAAAAGATATGAACATGCAAATAAAATTTGGGAAATTTATACAAAATATGAATATTTGATTGATAATTTAGATTCTATTAATAAAAAAGAATATAAAAGAATACAAGAATTGATTTATAAAAAAAGAGATAAAAACTAAAATGATTATATTAGATTTTGAAACAAACTCACAAAATATAGGTGATGTAATAGAAGTAGCTGCAGTTAAACTAAAAAAAAATAATGGTCTTTATAAAATTGTAGATAAATTTCACAGGTATTATTTATCAAGATACAATGTAAACCCTTACTCTTATGAAGTACATAGATTAACTCCTGAACTAATTTTAGAATATAGAAAAGATAAGGATTATGCTTCATTTTTTACTGAAGATTCAGATTTCATAAAATTTTGTGATGATTGTGAAACTTTAGTTGCGCACAATATATCTTTTGAATTAAGACATCTTGATAAAATGGTCAAGTTTGAAAATAATTTTTGTACCATGAAAGAGAATAAAAATATTGTAAAAGCTTTAAATAAAAATGGGAAAATTAAGAATCCAAAGTTAGATGAAACTTGTTTATATTATGAAATAGACTTTGATACACTAAAATATCACAGTGCGACTTATGATGTATCTAAGACTTATGAAATATTAAAAGAAATGAAAATGATATAATAAAATATCCTTAGGATATTTTATTTTCTAAAATTTCTATTTTCATCTCTTTTAGTTGTTTTTTTAGATGCTTTTTGTTTAGCTTTTTGTGTAGTCTTTTTTGTAGTTTTTGGTTTACCAAATTTATCTTTTAAACCTTTCTTTTGACTCAAAGGTCTTTTTTTATGTACAAAAATTCTAGGTTTCTTTTCACTTGGTTCAAAATCATCTACAATTTCTCTACCTAAATCAAGAATCAGTTCTTTTTCTATTTCTTTCATCATTTTATAATCTTTTACACTTAGTAATGTAATTGCATGTCCAGATTGACCAGCACGCCCAGTTCTACCAATCCTATGAGTATAGTCACTTACTGATTCTGGTAATTCAAAGTTTACAACAAGTGGAAGCATTTGAATATCAATTCCACGTGCTGCAATATCAGTTGCTACTAAAACTCTATTATCTCCTGATCTAAACTTTCTTAAAGCTTTTGCACGTGCTGTTTGTCTGATATCACCATGAATACATGAAGCTGGTAAACCATCAAGGTTTAAATGCTCAACTAATCCATCTGCTTCTTTTTTTGTATTTACAAAAACTAAAACTTGTGAATAATTTTCAGAACCAATAATATAAGATAATAATTCTGCTTTTTTGTCTGGATCAACTTCAATAACTCTTTGAATAATTTTTTTAACACTTGATCTTTGTGGAGATACTTCTACAACAATAGGATCTTTTAAAAATTCTTTTGCAAGCTTTTTCACATTCTGATTCATTGTGGCTGAATACATTAAGATTTGTCTAGTTTGATTTGCTTCTTGAAATATTGTTTCAATATCATTTAAAAAACCCATATCAAGCATAGTATCAACTTCATCAACTACTAATGTTGTTACTGAAGATAAATCAACAGTTTTATTTCTAATATGCTCTTGTAATCTTCCTGGTGTCGCAACTAAAATATCCAAACCTCGCTCAATTTTTTTAGCTTGTGTTGTTGAAGAAACACCACCATACACAACTGCTTTTTCAATTCTTATATATTTTGAAAAATCTTCAATTACTTTTGATATTTGATTTGCAAGTTCTCTTGTTGGAACAATAATTAATGCTCTTAACGTTTTTTCTTTAAATCCTTGTTCATTTTCATGTATCTCATTTAAAATAGGTAGTAAAAATGCTGCAGTTTTCCCAGTACCACTTTGTGCAGCTGCTAAAATATCTTTTTTCTTTAGTGCTATAGGTATAGACTTTTGTTGTATTTCCGTTGCTGTTTCAAACTCTAAATCTTTCATCGCATCGATTAATAGAGAATTTAAGTTCATAGAAGTAAATGTTTTGATAACAATTCCTTTGTTTTATATAATTTTGCGATTATAGCTAAATTTTGAAGGTTTTTAACAAAAGTATAAAAAGTTTATTAAGGAATTACTTTTCAGTGGACAAAAAAAAAGGATTTGCTTTAGCAAATCCTTTATTAAGTTGTTTTAAAAAATAATTTAATTATTTTTTAGCGATTGCTTCTTTTAAAGCTTTTCCAACTTTGAATTTTCCAACAGTTGTAGCTGGAACATCTACAGTTCTATCAGTTCCTGGAACTTTAGCAACTCTTGCAGCTCTATCTGCAGTAGTAAATGTACCAAATCCAATGAAACTTACTGATTCTCTTTTTACTAATGTCTCAGTAATTGTTTCTAATACAGAGTCAACTGCACCTTTAGCGTCTTTCTTAGATAATCCAGCTTTTGCAGCTACTGCGTCGATAAATTCAGCTTTGTTCATAAATGAACTCCTTAATTAAAATAAATTTAATAAACTTTATACTAATTAAACTTTAAAATAGCTAAAACTAGGGCTTTATATTGATAAGTAATTTATATAATAACAATAATTTGTAAATTTTTTAGCAAAAAGAAGTTTTTATACTTAATAATCTACAAGAATTTTCTAAAATTGCTATTTTCTTCACTAACTCATTTAAATCCCTATCATATACATAAGCACCTACACCTTTAATAACCATTACATTATTAGTTGACTCTTTTAGGTATTTTGTAATTTCAAGTGCATTTCTATCGTACCAAGTGTCACAATCACCTGGATCATATATTGGGATTTCATTAAATGTAGTTTTTCCAAAATAATCTTCAAAAACAATCGAATCATGATCAAAAGTATATGCAGTCGTATAAATTGGCATACCAAAAGCTATATATTTCGCTTCATGAATATTTGTATAAATTGTAGCATGTATGTGTGATTCCATACTTGCTATTTTCCATCTATAATCTTGCTTATTAATATTCAATGAACAAAAAGAGCCTGAGCTCATTTCATCAAAAATTGCATCATTTGTATTAATCAAAAAATTTTCTTGATCAAGTTTTGCTGAAATTGCACCATGGTAAATACCAAAAAAATTCTTTCTAAACATTGTAAGAGATAATTCACTTAATTGTTTAACTGTAGCCTTATCAAGCATTTTAAAAAGCCTTAAATATATTTTTGGGTATTATATACTAATTTTAATAAGGACTGTTTGAATGCAAATACCTCATGTTCCTGTTTTATTTAATGAAACATTAAATGCTTTTTCTGAAATAAAAGACGGATTTATAATAGACTGCACTACTGGTTTTGGTGGACATACTCAAGGTTTACTTGAGCAAACTGAAACTATTAGTTTAATATGTAATGATCAAGATGACGAAGCTTTAGCTTTTTGTGCAAAAAGACTTGAACCTTTTTCTTCAAGAGTAACATTTAATAAAGGTAATTTTGAACATGTGCTTGATAACTTTAAAGACTATGATATAAGAGGAATATTAGCAGATATAGGAGTTTCATCTTTACAGCTAGATAAATTAGAACGTGGTTTTGGCTTTGAAAGCGAGACTTTGGATATGAGAATGAATCAAAATCAAAGTCTAGATGCATCTGTAGTTGTAAATACATATTCTCAAAGTGAATTAGAACGAGTTTTTAAAGAGTGTGGTGAGGTAAGAGAATATAAAAAAGTAGCTTCATTAATAGTAAATAATAGACCTTTTACAAGTGCTAAAGAAATTGCAACACTTTTATCAAAAAAAATGTCAAAAGGTAAAATTCATCCAGCAACACTTCCTTTTCAAGGCATAAGAATTGAAGTAAATGATGAATTAGGAGTTTTAACTAGACTCTTTGATTCTTTAGAATCTTCAAAATTAGAAAACTGTATTATCGCAATTATTTCTTTTCATTCTTTAGAAGATAGAATAGTAAAGAACTACTTTAAAAAATGGACTAAATCATGTATTTGTCCTTCTGAAGCTTT
>CAJQLJ010000122.1 GCA_905479135.1 uncultured Campylobacterales bacterium
AATGGTACGCCTGGAGGGATTCGAACCCCCAACCGCCGGGGCCGAAACCCAGTGCTCTATCCAGTTGAGCCACAGACGCGCTTAAATAAGGCAAGAATATTACCACATAAAAACTTACATATCTTTTAGATAACGCTATTTCTTTTTTTAATAGAAAATATTATCCAGTACAATTAAAATAAAAAACACTATACCTAAATATCCGTTTACAGTAAAAAAGGCTTTATCTATTTTTGTAAAATCTTTATTTACTAAGTAGTGTTCATAACTTAACATCAAAGCACTTATGATTACAGCAACATAAGCAAAAGCTGAACTATCTGAACTTAGAACAAATAATAACCAAAATACGACTGTTAAAATATGAAATATCTTTGATATTGCCATTGTTTTCTTTACACCAAATTTTGAAGGAATAGAATGAAGATTTAACTTTTTATCTACTTCAATATCTTGAAGTGAATAAAGCAAATCAAATCCTGCTACCCAAAACATCACACCAATACTTAAAAAAACTGACCACAAAGGAATTGTTTCAAGTACAGTAACAACACCAGCAATTGGTGCAAGTCCTAGAGATAATCCAAGTATTACATGTGCTAGATAAGAAAATCTTTTAAAGTATGAATAAGAACCAATTACAAATAAAATTGGTATAGATAAATATAAAGCTAAATCATTTACAAAATATGCAACTAGTATAAACCCAAATGCATTAGCAATAGTAAAAATAATCATTTGTAGATTAGAAATTCTTCCATCTACATTAGGCCTATTAATGGTTCTTGGATTTAAAGCATCAATATCTCTATCCATATATCTATTAAATCCCATAGCAAAATTTCTAGCAGTAAGAGCAGCTAAAATTCCTAAAATCATCAGTTTAAATCCAAACCAACCATTGGAAGCAACAACCATTGCAATAAAAATAAAAGGTAGAGAAAATATCGAATGTTTGAACATTACAAGTTCATTAAAATCATTAAGTTTTTTTAGCAGTTTATCCATAAGAGTGATTTTACCTAAGAATAATAAAAAGCTAACTTTAGCAATAAATAAACAAAAAAATTATATTTATTGTATAATCAAATAAAAAAAGAATAATAATGAAAATATTAAAACTACTTTTATCAACTCTATTTATTAGTGCATTCTTTACAGCTTGTACTTCTATTGTTCAAAATAATCTAGTAAAATCAAATAAAAACGATGTTTCAAGCTTATTAAAAATATTAATAATAAAAGAAAAAGAAATAAATAAGCTAAACCAGGCTTTAGAGGCTTGTGAAAGAAAATAAGATTCCTTTCACAAGAGTTTTGCTAAAATGATTCTATGAAAGAAATCGCAATCATTGGCTCAACCGCATCTGGTAAAACAGGTTTATCTTTAGAAATAGCTCATAAAACAAACTCTATAATATTATCATTAGATTCACTATCTGTTTATAAGGAAATAGATGTAGCATCTGCAAAACCTAGCAAAAAAGAACGTGGAGATATTATTCATTTTGGAATTGATGAAGTTTTTCCAAATGAAGAATTTGATGTAATACAATTTATAAATTGTTATAAAAGAGCCAAAGAATTTGCCCAAGCCAATAATAAAAACCTTATTATTGTGGGTGGAACTGGATTTTATTTAAAAACTTTGATTGAGGGTATTTCTAAAGGTGTTGATTTCAAGGTAAAACTTGATTCTGATATCGCAGAAGTATATGATTTATTATATTCTTTAGATAAAGATTATATGTCAAAAATTAAAAGAAATGATAAATATAGAATCGAGAAAGCTTATTCCATTTACAAAAAAACAAACTTAACTCCAAGTACTTATTTTAAAGAGAATCCAAAAGTTCCAATAGCAAAAGATCTACAACTTTTTGAAATTATTTGGGAAAAAGAAGAACTTAAAAAAAGAATCTATAAAAGAACTTCTATGATGATGAATGATGGAATTATAGATGAAGTTATATATTTAGAAAAAAAATATACTAGAAAACCAAATAGTATGTCATCAATAGGTATACTTGAAACATTAGAGTTTTTAGATGGCAAAATTGACAAAAGACAGTTGGAAGAAAAAATTGCTTCAAATACTATAAAACTTGCAAAAAGACAAAATACTTTTAACAAAGGACAATTTAAAAAAAATAAAATATCAAATATAATAACAAACTTAAATTCAGATATCATTAAGTATTTTTAGATATAATCCCGCTTCAAGAGTTTAGTAAAGGGCAACATAGACTTGACCTTTTATTTTACATTATTTATAATAAGGAATATGGCGTGAAAAAAGATATACACCCAGATTACAAAACATGTGCAGTATCTTGTGCTTGTGGTAATGCGTTTGAAACTAGATCAAATGTTGAAACTATGAGAATAGATATTTGTTCAGCTTGTCACCCATTCTTTACTGGAGAGCAAAAGATTGTTGATGCTGCTGGTAGAGTTGAGAAGTTCAAAGCTAAATATGCTGCTGCAGCAAAATAGTTTACTATTATGTTGTGCTTAGTTCCCACTCCAATTGGTAATCTTGAAGACATCTCAAAAAGATCTCTTCAAGTTTTACTGGAGGCGGAACTAATTTTTTGTGAAGATACAAGAGTTACAAAAAAACTACTTTCACTTTTGGGTGAAAAAAACAATCTAGATTTTTCAGATAAAGAATATAAATCTTATCACTCTCATAATGAAAAAAAAGTCCTAGAAACATTATCAAAAGAAACTTTTACTAAAAATGTTGTTTATGTAAGCGATGCAGGAATGCCATGTGTATCAGATCCTGGAGCTACACTAGTTGATTACTGTATTAAAAATCAAATCAAATATGATGTGTTACCTGGTGCAAATGCAGTTTTGACTGCATATGCGATGAGTGGTTTTATCAACACTACTTTTTCATTTCATGGTTTCTTAGATCATAAAGGAGCTTCAAGAGCTTCAAAATTAAATACAATTTTAAATGATGATAAATTAGGAATTCTTTATGAGTCACCACATAGACTAGCAAAACTACTTGAGGAATTAAAAAAAGAAGCCCCAAATAGAACAATATTTTTAGCAAAAGAAATTACAAAACTGCATCAAACTACATACAAGAATACTTCATCTATTTTATATGAAGAGTTTAAAAATATCAATATCAGAGGTGAATGGGTTGTTGTTATTGAACCTTTAAAAACTACTGGTTCAAACCTTGAATTAAAAGATATACAAGACCTTGATTTAGCTCCTAAAATAAAAGCAAAACTTATTTCCAAAATGACTGGAAAATCTACAAAAGAGGTTTATCAACAACTTTTAGATAAAATCTAGTCATGATAATATATGGAAAACAAATCGTACTATATGTACTGGAAAATCACCCCGAATTAATTGAAGAAGTTTTTCTTTCAAAAGAAATTGACAAAAAACTTTTTTCAAAGTTTGCAAGTTTAAAAAAAGTTATCTACAAAGTAGATAACCAAAAAGCACAAGCACTTGCAAAAGGTGGAAATCATCAAGGTTTCTTTTTAAAGTTAGTTCAATTTAACTATGCACCAATTAAAGAATTCAAAGATATGAATTTTATATTAGTTTTAGATGGAGTTACTGATGTTGGAAATATTGGAGCAATAGCTAGAACTGCATATTCAATGGGTATTGAAGGAATTATAGCTTCAAATATCAAGACTATTAACAATGCTGGTATTGTAAGAACAAGTTCAGGAGCATTACTTGATTTGCCATTTATGGTACATCCAAGATCTGCTGATTTATCAAGTGAATTAAGAGATTGTGGCTTTACTTTAATAGGTGCGACAATGGATGGTATAGATTTAAAAAAATATGGAAAGATCGAAAAAACTGATAAAGTTGCATTGTTTTTAGGAAGTGAAGGAGAAGGTATTTCTCCAAAAGTTGCTAAAAAACTTGATTTAAAAGTATCAATTGCAATGGAACATGAATTTGATTCGTTAAACGTATCAGTAGCTGCTGGGATATTAATTTATAACTTAAAGAGATAAGAGATTTATTATGTTAAAGAAACTGATTTTAATAATTGCTTGTACTGTAACTTTAAATGCTAATGTTAACACAGTTATTAAAGATATTTTAGGTTCTGATGAATATATAGTAAATGAGAACTTAATAAATTATATCTTTAAAGATTCTTCATATTATATTTACGAAAGAGTTAATTATAATATTAACAAAAGAATTAATTACATTGCATTAACAAATAAGTTACAAAAAAATGGCTT
>CAJQLJ010000123.1 GCA_905479135.1 uncultured Campylobacterales bacterium
CTCTTAGTGTCACTTAATTTGGACGGGAATTATAGGAGATTTTATCCCCTTTGTCAAGAGCTAACACTTAGAAATAACTTAAATTTTTAAAGTTTCTCACTTCCCCGCTTCTTTCTTGCTTTTGCTTAATATAGAGAATAAAAATATATATTATTAATTGTTAATTTTTCATTTACTTTTTTATCATATTATTGTGTACGTGATATTATTTGTGAAATTAAAGATGTTATTAAGACTAACATTATAAAATTACGCATTAATCAAGAAAATACAAAAAGGAAATACATATGTATAATAGAGATTATTTATCTAATAATTCAAATGAGCATTCACAAGAATCGTCTCAAGCTCAATTAATGAGTTTCTTAAAAGCAACTTATCAATTATTTGCGGGATCATTACTTGCAGCAACTGCTGGATCATATATTGGTCTTGAAATTGTTGCATTTTTAATGGGTCCTGTGAAATGGCTTTTATTTGGAGCAGTAATAGCGATGGTATGGTTTGTTATTCCAAGAGTTAAACATAAACCAGGAATTAACCTATTAGCATTATTTACTCTAACATTTATTACAGGTTTAATGATTGCTCCATTATTAGCATCAATCTTTGCAATGCCTGGTGGTGCATCAATAGTAGGACAAGCTTTCTTAATGACTTCAGTTGCTTTTGGTGGAATTTCAATGTTTGCTATGACTACTAAAAGAGATTTCTCTTCAATGGGTAAATTTTTAATGATTGCATTAATTATTGTAATAGTTGCAGGTATCTCAAATATCTTTATTCAATCATCATTTATGCAATTAGGAATTGCAAGTGTAAGTGCATTATTATTCTCTGCATTTATTTTGTATGATACTCAGCAAATTATTAGAGGTGGATATGATTCACCTGTTGAAGCTGCTTTATCTTTATATTTAGATTTCTTCAATTTGTTTATTTCATTATTACAAATTTTAGGAATTATGAATAATAACAACGATTAAACTAACTCCTTTTGGGGTTAGTTTAAGTTATTTAAACTATGAAATCAAATAATTTAAGACTTATAGATGCGAATCTAAATAGACTACGTGAAGGTATTCGTGTAGTTGAAGATGTATTTAGATACATATATAATGATAAACAAACTGCTTTGAAATTGAAAAACTTACGCCACTTATCCAGAATTGATATTTATACTAAAATGCTGGAAACTAGAGATGTTAAAAACGATGTTTTAAGAGAATCAATAAAAAGCGAGCAAAATAGAGATAATTTATATTCCATATTAATTGCAAATTTTAAAAGAGCTCAAGAGAGTGCTAGAGTTCTAGAAGAATTCTCTAAGCTTATATCAATAGAAGATAGTGAAAATTTCAAATATATAAGATATGAACTTTATACTTTAGAAACTGTTTTGACAAATATAACCTCAAACTCTAAGTAATTTAATTTATATTCCTTATATAGCTTTTTCGCATTTTTAAAGTCTAAGCTTTTAGATCCTCCACTTACTCCTGATTTTTTAATATACTTAAATAAATCTTTTTTATTCTCGAATTCTAATTTATAGACAATTGTCTCAAAATCACAATCAAAATGATCAGAAAAAGCTTTTTCAATTTGTGATTTCTCTAAAATTGGTGATTTAGTATTAATAGTTTTATGAATTGTTTTAAATGTATTTGAAGTAAACAAAACTGCATTTATTTCATTTGTAATTAATGAAAGATTTTTAACAATTTTTCCTAAATCTTTTGACCATTGTAATGCTGAAGACGATAAGACAATATCATAACTTTCATTCTTTATTTCTGCAAAGAATTCCTCTGTATCAAAATCAAAACACTTTACCTCAATGTTACTATTTCTTGGGTGTAGCTCACACATTTCTTCTGAAAAATCTATTGCCTTATAAAAATCTATTGGCCATGTAATATTAGAAAAAACTTGTCCAGAACCACAACCTAATTCTAATATCTTAGAAGGTTTTGATTTTAATTCTCTTACTAGTGATTTTGCTATAATTTGTTGTATTATATTATGATTATTATATTCATTTGCGTGCTTTGAAAATTCATTTTTTATTGACAATTCTGCTCTTTATATTAGTATTTATTTGTAAGTATAATTATTTTAACTTTTTCTTAATAAGTTTTAGATAAAATATACCCCATTTTTCAAAAAGGAAATAGATAATGACATCTACACTTTTGGTAGTTCAATTTGTTTTAGCAATTTTATTAACAATAATAATCTTACTTCAAAAAAGTTCAAGTATTGGTCTTGGATCTTATAGCGGAAGTAATGAATCATTATTTGGTGCTAAAGGTCCAGGTAATTTTTTAACTAAAGCAACAATGGCAATAGGCTTAATCTTCGTTATAAATACATTAGTTTTAGGTTACATGTATAATGAAAAAAGAAATGAGAGTGCGATTGATAATGTAAAAACAGAAACATTAATTCCATCTATGCCAACTCCTATAACTGGCACGGCTCCATCAGCTCCATCAGCTCCTGTACCAACAGTACCTGCAGCTAAATAATATATAGAAGAAAAGAAATATCTGATATTTCTTTCTCTTTTTATATAAAACTAATCTACATTTACATCTAGTTTTTAAATAATCAAAAAAAATCAAAATTACATAATTTAGTCTTCGTTGAACCAAAGACATCAAAGTAAAAAATGGTATAATACACGCAAATTAAACAAAAATCACAAACTTTGTAATAAATAAAGGGGAATTAATGATAGAAGAGCTTAACGCTGAAACAAAAAATCATATGGAAAAGTCTATAGAGGCTTTAAAAAGAGATTATAAAACACTTAGAACTGGAAAGGTTACAACTTCTGTATTAGATGGAGTAAAAGTTGATTATTATGGAACACCTACTGATTTAAATCAAGTGGGTTCTGTATTAGCAGCAGATGCTACAACTATCGTAGTAAATCCATGGGAAAAAAATCTTTTAGGAGATATTGAAAAAGCTATACAAAATGCTAATATTGGTGTAAATCCAAATAATGATGGTGAAGTAATTAAATTATTCTTTCCTCCTATGACTGTTGATCAAAGAAAAATTAGTGCTAAAGGTGCTAAAGTTATGACAGATAACGCTAAAGTTGCAATCAGAAATATTAGAAAAACTGCAAATGATAAAATAAAAGTCTTGCATAAAGATAAAGAAATTAGTGATGATGAGAGTAAAAAAGCCCAAGATGAAATTCAAAAAATTACTGATTCATATGTTTTAAAAGCAGATCAAACTTTTAAAACAAAAGAACAAGAAATATTAACGGTTTAATGATGAACGTAGAACAAATATATAAAGATGCGCAAGCACTATTAGAAGGTCATTTTAAATTAAGTTCAGGTAATTATTCAAACTTTTATTTACAATCAGCAAAAGTTTTAGAAGATCCAAAAACTGCAAAATTGTTAGCAGAGGCCTTAGCTGTACAAATTAAAGCATCAGGGATAAAAGTAGATGCTGTTTGTTCACCTGCACTTGGTGGACTAATAGCAGGTTTTGCACTTGCAACGGCACTTGATGTTAGATTTATTTTTGCGGAGAGAGTTGAAGGTGAAATGACTATAAGAAGAGGTTTTGAAGTTGCTGAAGGCGAAAATTACATCATTTGTGAAGATATCATTACAACTGGAGGATCTGCTCTTGAAGCAGCTAAACAAGTTGAAGCTGATGGTGGAAATATTGTAGCATATGCTGCACTTGCAAATAGAGGTTTCTGTTCTAGAGTAGGTTCTTCTTTAGAAGCACAAGAAAATTGTAAACTTCCTTTAGATAAACCACTTTTTGCTCTAGAAGATTTTACCTTTAAAATGTATACGCCAGATGAGTGTGATTTTAAGGATATTGCTTATAAGCCAGGTTCAAGAGGTAATTAAGATAAATGGCAAGATGGAGAGATACTAAACAAAGTAAAAGTAATAATAAAAATACTTCTACTAAAAAAGAAAAAAAATTAATAGAATCCTCTCCTCTATCAACAAGATTAAGGGCCTTTTTAACTGATACTTTTCTAATAACTACTCCTATTTTATATATAGTAATATATCTTATTATGGGTAGTGGAGAAGCATTTTCTGAAGATAGAATTAAAGGCTGGTCAATAATACTAGTTATTCATCTTTTAATAATAATATTTTTCTGGTTTGTAAAAGGTCAAACTCCAGGACTTAAAGCATACGAACTAAAGATAGTTGATGCATTAACTAAAAATAGAATATCATTTGTTCAATCACTAATAAGATATTCAGCAACAATATTTGTTGTTGTTTCATTTTTCTTAATCTTTTTACCCTTCTTAAGAAAAGATACAAAAACATTTCAGGATTTAATTTCTAATACAATTATTGTCAAACAATAATGTTGTTTTTTAATCTCTCTGCTTTTTATTTTTTTTATTTTGCAGCTGTAGGTGTTTATATAATATTTATGCCTAAAGTATTACACGATATTGGATACAACGCTTTTGATATAGGTATAATTTTTGCAATAGCTCCTTTAATGAGATTTGCTACTCCATTTTTATTTTTAAAACATATAGAACTAAATCAAAGCGTTTTTAAAAATGCTTTATTTATATCAATTTTAACCTCTTCAATGTTTTATATAACTATTGATAATTTTTATGCTTTTATGATTAATAACGCGATTTTAGGAGCTTGTTTATCTTTAATTTTACCATACATTGAAGTTACAGCTTTAAAAAGTCTAGGAAAAAATAAGTATGGGAAATCTAGACTATATGGTTCTATTGGATTTATGCTAATCTCACTAATATTGGGAAAATTCTTAAGTCACCCTAGTATTGCACTTCATTATTATTTAGCCACTAATATTTTGACAGTTATATTTGCCTTATTTCTACTAAAATACGATGTGAATAAAATAAAAAATGAAGAAGAAACTGAAGCTTTTTCCTTTATAAAATATTGGCCATTTTGGGTTTGTTTGTTTTTTATGCAAATTAGCTTTGGAGGATTTTATAATTTTTTTACTATTTATGAAACAGAAAATGGTATTAGTTTAGAAATGACTTCTTATCTTTGGTCTTTTGGTATAATATGTGAAATATTAATGCTTTATTATCAATCACCAATTCTTAAGAACAACCTTTTAAATGTTTTAAAAATATGCGTTAGTATAACAATTTTTAGATGGCTTTTATTATATTTATATCCAGATTCATTAAGTATAACATTCTTTACACAAAGTCTACATGCTTTCTCTTTTGCTTTATACCATAGTGCAGTTATTATGTTTTTATATACACTATATGAAAATAAAAAATTAGCTCAACAATTTATGTATGGAGTGGCTTATGGTCTAGGTGGGTTTGTTGGAGCATTGGTTGCAGGTGCAGTGTATGGACAATATATATTCCTATACTCTGCTCTATTTGCTTTTATATCGCTTATTTCTTTATTTTTGATTTAATTCTTATTTAAAGGATATTATAAATTATTTCTGTTTTCAACTTTTGTTTTTTGATCTCGCTAACACTTAAATTATCGAATTTTAAGCTCATTAATTCATCAATATTTTTTACATTATTTTTTGATATATTATTTAAAATAATGCCCCTATATGCTTTGGCCCAATGACTAACTACTTTTCCGTCTTTTATAAACTTCATAGTTGTATATGGCTTGTTTAGTTTATAAAATTTTTCATAAAAACCTGCTCTTAAATCTAGTACATCTTCGTCTTCCAAATACTTATCAAGCGCTTTTGTAAAATGCTCTTTATAAAAAACTTCAACAGCTAATTTATCGATCTTTTCACCTTGCTTTAATTTATAATCAGGAAGTCCTAAATCTCCTGCTAATAAGGGACCAAAAAGATTTGAAAAGATAATCACATTTTTGTCTATGTATTCTTTTTCAGTATTATTCAATTCTTCATACTTTAAATAATCATAAGCTACCCCATCATATCTTTGGATAACTTTTTTAGTATTTCGCTTAAAGATATCGCTTGAATAATAATCAATTACATCTTGTTTTTTTGTACCTATTAATTTCGCTATTTCATCATTATTTGCATTATCAATAAATGATTGGTACTTGTTTATCATTTGATTTCTATATTGAAATAATTCAGGAAAAACAAAACTTTTCTCTGTAATTTTATAATTATCACCATCTTTATATTTTGCTTCACTTGGAGAAAATAATATTTTCATTTTTTTTCCTATTATATAAATGTTCCATCAACATAGAACCATTTGTTGTCTTTTTTTAAAAACCTACTATTTTCTGTAAAAGACGCATCTAAATTATCTTGTGTTAAAGTTGCTTTAAATTTAACAAAACTCTGATCTTTTCCTTCAATACTTTCTAGTATTTCTAATTTTATAAAAACTGTGTTTTTACTAAAATTAATGATATCATTTTTCCAACTTTCAGTATTTAATGTGTAATCTTGATTTTTATTATGTGTTGTATTAATTATATAATCAGCATCGTTCAAAATAAATGCAGTAAATCTAGAACGCATTAACTGTTCTGCTGTTTTTGGATTTTCTCCAATATGAAAAACTTTACAACATTTTTTGTATTTTTTAAAAGAACCACAAGGACATTCATTATTTGGAGGTATTTTCAAAGTAGAGCCCCTAAAATTGTTTAGGAGATAATAACATAAGTTGATTAAAATTTTAAGGTAGACTTATAGTCTACCTTAGATTTATTTTTTTGTTTTTGGAACTGTATTATTTCCTTTAATATTTAAAATGATACTAGGACCAAAACCTTTGATATTTTTTAAATCATCTGCACTATTAATCTTAGAAGATTTTCTATACATCATAATTTGTTCAGCTTTAACTGGTCCGATACCTTTGATACTCATTAGTTCATTTTTTGAAGCTGTTTGTAAATTTACAGCTCCAAAGATAAATGAGAAACTCAACATTAGTAATACAATAATTTTTTTCATTTTTATTTCCTTAAAATAATTTAATTAATTATATCTGAATAATATAGAATATTTTCAATTTTGATTGTTTAATAAGGTATCTTTTGTATAATAACGCAAAGAATTAAAAGGAAATAAATGTTAAATCAAATACCACTGCAGTTATTATCAAATTTTGCATCTATAATAATCATAGGAGTATTATTTTATAGATACTTACAGTATAAAAAAAACATGGATGTTATTAAAGGCTTAGAAAAACTAAAAGTAACTGATACACTAAGTGAAGATGATAAAATATTTATTAAAAATAATGAAGATGAGTACAAGTTAAAACTAATTAAAACAGAAGGACTTATCAAGTTTGCTAAGCCTTTATTTATTTTAATAGTTGGTTTGATATTTATTGCATTCCCATTTGCTGAAGCATTGATTCATCTAAATGTTGTAGTTGTTGCATTTATATTTATGCAAATTGATAAACTCCATAAAACAAATATTTATGGATTGTTATATAAATTAAAAAAAGAAAGCTAAGTTTTCTTTTTTAATTTACAAAAATCTTTACCATTTAATTTCAGATTTTCCACATTGCTTTAATATATTATTTGTTCTTGAGAAATGTTTGCAACCAAAAAAACCTCTATAAGAAGATAAAGGACTTGGATGTACTCCTTTTAATATATGATGATTATTTAAATCGATAATTTTTTCTTTTTTAATTGCACTTGCTCCCCAAAAAATAAATACAATATCTTTACAATTTGTAGAAATGAATTTTATTAAATTGTCTGTAAACTGTTCCCATCCTATTTTATGATGAGACTTTGCTTTTGCTTCTTCTACTGTTAAAATTGCATTTATTAATAATACCCCATCTTTTGCCCAAGAATTTAAATCTCCATCTTCGCATACAGATTCTCTTTGTAAATCAGACTCAATCTCTTTTAATATGTTTTTCATTGAAGGTGGATTTTTTACATTTGGGGGAGTTGAAAATGCTAGACCTTGAGCTTGTCCTTCTCCATGATACGGATCTTGTCCTAGAAGAACTACTTTTAGGTTTGATAATGGTGTTAAATTAAAAGCATTAAAAATTTTCTCTTTAGGCGGAAAAACTCTCGTTGTTATATATGCATTATCAATACTTTTAATTAAACTTTTATAATACTCTTTTGATTTTTCTTCTTCAAAAAAATCCTGCCATGTCATATTAACTGTGTTCATTAAGGTATTAAAATTCTAGTTCGAAAAACTTTTCACTAACTTTTTTGTATTCAGAAACTGAACAAGTTATTTTTGATACATTCTTATAATCTTTAAACTCTGATAAAAATAGTTTTTTTAGTTTATCTATATTTGAAGTTTGAAAAATGAAATATCCTAAAATATCAGTACCTCTTGAACCTGGTTTTTCAATTCCAAAGCTATCAAACTTCCATTCAATACCTTTAGAAAAGAAAAACACTTCTTTAATTCTTTCTTTTAATTCTTTTCTTGTACTATTATCAAATGATTTTAAATGAATGTAAAAAGCAACATTTACATTAGATTTATTTTGAATTAGTTTTTCTTGACTTTGTGTTTGCGCTTTTTCTATGTTTTCTTGACTCATTATTATCCTTTAAATTCTAATTAAATAAATTATAGTATTCTAGAAAGTGAATTTTATCTAAATAATTTATAGATATACTTATGCTTACTTTTACAAAAATTATACCTGGGCTTATTAAAAACATTTAATAATTTTATAAAGCTATAAATCAAATAACTTTCTATAGTTTTCTTCTAAAGATGTTTTGTCTTTATAATCTATCAAATCACCGATCTGAATATCAATAGTTGACTCATCTACTCTTTTATTAATTGCTTCTTTTAAAACTTCATTTGCATTTGTTTTTATGTAAACGGGTAAAATTGCTAACTTATTTTTTAAAGCAATAATTCTAGCACCCTCTTTAAAGCTTGATAAAGGAGTATTATTTTTATTTCTAGTACCTTCTGGAAATATGTAAATAGAGTTTTCTTCTTTAACAACATCTTTAATATCCTTAAAAAATGGTGCCATATTCTTGGCTTCTCTATCTAAGAGAATAGATCCTGCATTTCTTGTAAACATTCCAAAGAAGAAAGAATTGTATAACTCTTTTTTAGCAATCCAAAAGCCTTTAATATTTGTATCTTTTAGTGCAGTTTCAATAATTAAAGGATCTATTATACTTCTATGATTTGAGACTAATAAGTACTTTCCATCTTGAGGTAGCTTTTCTTTATTTATAATATTTATATTAAGTTTTAATTTTTTTAGTAAAGTCTCCGAGTATTCTAATCTAAGAAGCATCTTCTTTTCTTTATCTTTTTCATTTTTTAATAAAAAGCCAAATTTATTTGTAATATATGTAGAGTAGAATGCCATAGATATTAGTTTTAAGTTCAATAAGTTTCCTAATAATTGTTTAATTGTGTTAAAAATGCATTCTATCTAAATATATTTACTATAAGCTTGTAAGTTAATTTAAAATATATCTGATATTGCTATAATCAAAAAAATTACTAAGAAATGAAAAAAAATGAATATTGAATTAAGATTTTTACAAAAAGCTATTGAAGATAAAAACTATGTAAACTTTACATATAAAGGGAAAATCTACAAAAAAATAAAACCATTAAAACTATTAGAAAAGAACAATACATATTTTATTGAAACAAATGAAATGAGATTTGAATTTAATTTAATAAAAAAATTGCTTGTTTTAAGAAATAAGTTTGATTAAGCTACTCAAAAAAGACTTCCCTTTTGACAATTTCAGCCATGGCTTTTTTATTTATATATACTTTTGATTTTCTTCTACTTAACCATTTATTTATGTAGTCATTACCATTATACATTTGTGTTTGTTTATCTATGTCAAAGATTCTATAAGTAGAGTCATTACCAACATGCGCTTGATATGCCCAATTCCCATAATTTGATGCAGGATTATAATCTATCAAAAAACTCTCAAAAAAAGCAGCTCCAACTCTCCAGTCAAGTCCTAAATTTTTTATAAAATAACTAGCTACTATTTGTCTATTTCTATTACTTAACCATCCAGTAGTTTTTAGTTCATTAATACTTGCATCAATCAAATCAACACCTGTAGATGCACTAAAAAAGCTATCAAAACTTTTTTTGTCTTTTCTAAAATTATAATTTATCTCTTTGACTCCTGATTTTAAAAAAAGCTTGTTTCCACTATATTTCATAAGTAAATAAAAAAAATCTCTCCACAATAGTTCAAAATATATCCAGTAAGAAGAATCACTTTCAAAAGTTTTGGATTCCTCATCTTTAATTTTTTCATAGATTATTCTAGGACTTATACATCCTATAGCTAAATATGGTGAAAACTTTGTAGAGTTTTCAAACCCACTCATTTCATTTCTTGTTGATTTATATTTATGAATGTTTGGAAGATAGTTTTGCAAGTGTTTTAATGCTTCATTTTCGCCACCTTTAAAAAGTATGGCATGTGAATTATCTATTTTTAATTTAGATACTTTTATATCAAGTGATTTAAAATATATACTATTTTTACTTGAAATTTTATCAAGAGGTTTTCTAATATTTTGTTTTTCAGCCTTTTTTCTAAAATGAGAAAAACTCTTTTTATAATCAAATATGAAAGGCTCTATTAGAGTTTGTGAAAAAAAAGATTTATATTTATATTTATGAAGTTTTTTTTCAAAATCACTCTCTTGTGTTCCGACTTCTTCATCATAATAAATAGTTATATCATAAGATTTAGACAATTCATTTAAACTCTCATCAATGTCATTTACTACACTAAGGTTAATGTTATATTTTGAAAGGTTTTCTTCTAAGCAAATAAGAGATTCTTTGATAAAATTTTCTCTGAAAATACCACACTTTTCAAAGTCATATATTTTACCTTTCAAAATTTCTAAACTATAAAGTCCTAATATTAAATCGCTATCTTTACAAGCATTATATAAACTATAATTATCATCAGTTCTAAGGTTATTTCTAAAAAGTACTATTGCTAATTTCATATATGTATTCTATATAAATCTATGTTATTTAATAGATTAAAAATGTTATTATATATTTATATAAAATTATCCAAAGGATACAAATGACATTTATTTCTATCTTTGCATTTTTAGCTGCAATGTTTTTATTAGCAATTACACCAGGTCCTGGAGTAATTGTTACTGTCTCAAGAGCTTTGGCATCAGGATTTAATAATGCAGCCTTTGTTGTTTTAGGAATAGTTTTAGGAGATATTATATTCTTACTCTTAGCGATCTTTGGACTTAGTGCGATTGCTATAATTTTAGGTGATTTTTTTGTCGTAGTAAAATATCTGGGTGGACTTTACTTACTTTTCCTTGGATATAAAATATTAACTTCAAAAGATGAAGAAACTGAACTAAAAGCAGTTGAAGAACTCTCTTGGAAAAAAAACTTTTCTACTGGACTTTTAATAACACTTAGTAACCCTAAAGTAATCTTATTTTACCTAGGATTTTTACCTACATTTGTGAATTTACAAGCTTTAACATTTGTTGATATTCTAATAATCTCAAGTATTGTAACTATAGTCTTAGGTGGTGTTATGTTAGTTTATGCATATACTGCAAGCAAGACAAGAAAATTATTTAAAAATAAAAAATCAATGAGAAAGATAAATTTAGTAGCCAGTAGTATCATGATCTTAGCTGGTGGAATTTTAATAACAAAATCTTAACAAATCAAATAATAGGAAAATTATGACCACTGAAAAATTAATGACAATTGCTTTGAACTTAGCAAAACTTAAAGAAAAACCTTATGATACAAATGTAATAGTTCAAGGTAAGAATATTAAAAAAGTTTTAATAGGTATTGATATGGAAACACCAGAACTTTTATTAGCAAAACAATTAGACTTTGACTGTGTTGTTTCTCATCATCCAAAAGCTGATTCTTGTATTGTAGACTTTTATAAGGTAATGGATGTTCAAATAAATAGAATGTTAAAAAGTGGAATTCCTATAAATAAAGCTCAAAAGGCACTAAGGAAAAAGCAACAAAGTGTTGATTTAAATTCACATGCTTCAAACTACGATAGGATAAGTTCAGCTGCTAGACTTATGAAAATGCCCTATTTGAATATTCATATTCCAGCAGATTTTATAACAGAAGAAATAGTTCAAACAAAATTGAACAAAGCATTCGATAATAAACCAAGAACAAAACTAAAAGATATTATTCAAGAGTTAAGCTCTTGGAATTATTATAAAGAGAAAATTGCACAACCTGTTATTAGAGTTGGTTCAAATGAAGATTATGCTGGAAAAATAGAAGTTCTTATGGCTGGTGGAACAAATGGCGGAGTTGATGTATATAAATCATATTTTGAAGCAGGAGTTGGAACAATTATTGCTATGCATGTTCCAGAAGATGTTAAAAAAGCGGTTATAGAACAAAATATAGGAAATATAATAATAGCCCCTCATATGCCAAGTGATAGTATAGGTTTACTTGAAATTGTAAAAGCTTGGAGAAAAGAAGGTTTCGAAGTTACTTGTATGAGTGGAATTGTAGAGTAGAAACTATATAATCAATGAGTTTTAATAACTCATTGATCCTGCATTTAAAAGTCCAATTGAAATTGATAAAAATGCCATCAATATTGCAACAGAGACAACACCATTTGAAATTTTATCTTTAAAAGAATATTTTCCACCAAGTCTAGTAACAATAAATGCAAAAATTAACTGAATAAAAATAGCAATTACTCCCCAAATAGCAAAGTCAAAATATGATGTAGAATGAACTAATGCACTATATAAAGGAATAGATACTCCAATAATAGCTCCACCAAAACCTAATGCTGCTGCTAAATTGTTTTCTTCAAAAATAAGCTTGTAATCATCATAAGGAGTAACAATTGCATATAAATAAAGAAAAGCAATCACTAAAAATAATGCTGTTATAAAAAAGCCTAAAAAGCCTGTAAATAATTCTAGTTCCATTTTAAAATCCTTTTTTTTGAGATTTTAACTAAAATATGTTTTAATGTATATTTTTATGAATAAAATTGTAAGATAATTAATGAATAATAAGGATAAGAAATGAACAATAAAAAAAGATTACATATGCATATCACAGTTGATAACTTAGAAGAAAGTATACATTTTTATAATACACAGTTTGATGCAAAACCTACAAAAATAAAAGAAGATTATGCTCAATGGTTATTAGAAGATATGTCAGTAAATTTTGCTATATCTACAAAAGGTGAAAAAAAAGGTCTTAATCACTTGGGAGTTCAATACGAAAGCGATGAAGCACTAAGTACTGCTCAAAAAAGTTTTGAAGATGCTGGAATAAAAGGCAAAGAAGAAGCTGGAGCAATATGCTGTTATAAAGAATCAAATAAGTACTGGGTAAATGACCCAAGTGGACTAATCTGGGAAAACTATCACTCAATGAGTGATATAGAAGTCTATGGAGATAATGAACATAGTGAATGTTGTACTCCAACGTTTAATGATGATAAAAAGAAAGCAGCTTTTTCTATCTCTAAACCTAGTGAGGGTTGCTGTTAATAAAGTATTACAAAATTTTGATACAATGATTTTAATGATTAAAAGTGAGGACGAAGAATGAAAGAAAAGTTAAATGCTCTAGGTGGACCCCTAGAACCTTGTAGTGTAAATCCACTAACTGGGTTTTACCGTGATGGCTGTTGTTTCTCTGGAAAAGATAATGATGGTGTTCATGCTGTTTGTATTTACGCAACTAAAGAGTTTTTAGAATATTCTAAAGAAGCCGGTAACGATCTTTCAACTCCAATACCTGAATATAATTTCCCAGGTGTTAAACCAGGTGAGAGTTGGTGTTTAGGTGGATATAGTTTTGTCAAAGCACATCAGGAGGGTAAAGCACCTAAGATATTTATACACTCCACACATGAACGTATTTTAGAACTTATTGATTTAGAGACATTAAAATCTTACGCTGTTGATTTATAAGATAAGAAGTAGTAGTTTTTTCTATTGCAAAGCCCCAAAGCTCTTGCTGTTAATAAAAAGTTTCTAAAACTTTAAGAACTAAATACTTTCAATCATAACCTGAAAGTATTTATAGTACCAACAACTTTGAATGAATTATCATCTTCTTTCTTTACTACAACTATTTCTCCTGAACTTGGATAATATCCTGTTATAGTAGAGATATTAACTTGATGAGTAACTAAAAGCAAAGGTTTATTTATCTTTTTGTTTTTTAACCACGAGTTCAAATATCTTACAGTTTCTTTTTCATCTGCATGACTTTCAAAAAAAGAATTTAAACCTTTATTTATTGTAACCTTGGCTAAATTAATATTTTTTGCTGTATCTTGACACCTAAACCATTGACTTGAATATACTTCAGCTTCATTTATACCATTTTTTCTAAACATATCTCCAATGTGTTTAGCTTGTAAAATACCTTTTTTTGATAAATTTCTTTGTGTACTTTTAACATCTATTTTAAAGTTTGAGGGATCACCAAAACCTGGAGCTAAAGCATGACGTATCATAGCAAAATGATTATCAGTTTTTAAAGCTTCCCATAAATTCTTTTTGTCACTATTCTCATTTGCATTTGCAAATAAAACAGAAAAAATTAAAATTAAACATATATTTTTAAACATCATTATTCCTTATTGAAAATTTTTTATTTTCTAAGCAAGGCCTTTCCAGCTAAATAACCACTAGCCCAAGCAAACTGAAGATTAAATCCGCCTCTATTTCCAACAATATCTAAAACCTCTCCTGCAAAATATAAGCCTTTACATTTTTTACTTTCATAAGTTTTATTATCTACCTCATCAGTACGAACCCCTCCACCACTAGCTTCTGCATGGCCAAATCCTTGTGTATCTGTTATTTTTTCTTTCCACTGGTTTAATTGATATGAGATTGCTTTGATTTGTTTTGCATTTACTTGTTCTGCTTTTGTTTCAATATCTATTTTACAGATTTCTAGTAAAACTGGTGCTATTTTATTTGATACCATTCCTGTTAATATATCTAGTGCTTTTTGTTTTGGTGCTGTTTTAAAAAGACTTTGTATTTGATCGCTCAGATCATTTCTATGTAGTTTTGGAAAGAAGTTAATAGCTATTTTTACATCTTGATAAAGACTTAGATTATACGCAGCTATTTGAGAAATATCAAGTATCGCAAAACCAGATACTCCATACTTAGTAAATAGTACATCTCCTAATATTTCTTGCTCTAATTGTCCATTTATAAACAAACTTACATTACACTCTTTTTTTACACCTTGAAGCCTACTATGATATATTGCATCTGTATGAAGTCCAACAAGTGATGGATATGTTGGATTAAAGCTATGTCCAAATTTTGAAGCAAAGTCCAATCCACTTTCATTTGCATTTAGCTGTGGAGCAGCTGCTAAACCATTTGATATAAGTACTTTATCATATTGCGTGTATTCTTTGTCAGAAGTTTTAATTGAAAACTTTTCATTCTCTTTAGTACTTACTTTATTTATATCTTGAATAAGGGAGTCTAAATAAACTTTAACATCTAAAGAATCAAGTGTAAGTTCAAGTAATCTTGTGACAGATTTTGCTTCATTTGATAAAGGATATACTTTATTAGTTTCTTTGATATCAAGAAGTAAACCAATACTTTTACAAAACTTCTCAAAAGCTTTAAAATCAAACTCTTTTAACGCATAAGATGTAAAATCAGGATTTTCACCCAAATAGTTTTTAACTCTTACATCAGAATTTGATATATTACATCTTCCATTTCCAGAAGCTAGTATCTTTTTGCCAATACCTTTATTTGCATCAAATAAATCAACTTCAATATTTTTATTTAATCTTTTAGCAGTTATTGCGGCTATTATACCAGCTGCTCCTGCTCCTATTATTGCTATTTTCAAGTTATACCTTAGTAAAATACTATAAGCCATATACAAGGCTTATTATTATTTATGTATTTTACCCTATGTTTTGTAACAGTATTCCTTTTTGAAAATCAAATTATTGCTTTATTTTTAAATTTTTAGTAAAAATTAAAGTATACTAATTTAATCAACTTATATATTTTATCTCATATTCTAACAAATTTTAAAAATTTTTCTTTTTTAGTCATGATTAAATAATCGAATTCTTTTTTTTGTCATAAAGACTTATTTTAAGGTGCTTTCTTAAAGAATATAAAAATAATTTCTCTTAAAAAAGAATCTTATATTCTCAAATATAAGTAATTTTATTAACAATATTTAATTAATTGCAATTAAATCACTTGACATTAAAATAAAAAAGTTCTATACTTTCAACATAAATTAAATAAAAAGAAGGATTACAAGATGCAAAACGAAACAATTGCAGTTCATGGAGGCTATAACAAAAAAGAGGGTCATGGTTCTATGTCTGTTCCAATTACTCAAACTACAGCATATGCCTTTAGAGATTCAGAACATGCAGCAAATTTATTTGCCTTAAAAGAATTAGGACCAATTTACACAAGATTAAATAACCCTACAACTGATGTATTAGAGCAAAGATTTGCACAACTTGAAGGTGGAGCTGCTGCTTTATGTGTATCAAGTGGACAATCAGCAATTTTTTATGCAATTGCAAATGTTGCAAAAGCTGGAGATAATATTTTAATATCTGATAAATTATATGGTGGAGCTGTTACATTATTAACTCATACTATTAAAAGATTTGGAATTGAAGCGAAGATATTTAGAAGCGAAGATGCAAGCAATTTAGAAGAACAAATTGATGATAGCACAAGAGCTATTTTCTTTGAATCATTATCAAATCCACAAATTGCAATTGCAGATGTTGAAAAAATTGTTGAGATTGCACAAAGAAATGGTGTTTTAACAATCTGTGATAATACTGTTGCAAGTGCAGCTTTATTTAACCCTATTAAATGGGGAGTTGATGTTGTTGTTCACTCTACTTCAAAATATACAAATGGTCAAGGTACTGCAATTGGTGGTATTATAGTTGAAAGAGATGATTTAGCATCATTCTTCAAAGCAAATGAAAATAGATATTCAGATTTTACAACTCCAGATGCTTCTTATCATGGTTTAGTTTATACGGATGTTCCTCTTCCAAACTTTACTTTAAGAGCTAGATTATCACTATTAAGAGATATTGGAGCAGTTCAATCACCACACAATTCATGGTTACTAATTCAAACAATTGAAACTTTAGCTCTAAGAGTTGATAAGCATTCAGATAATGCACTTGAAATTGCAAAATTCTTAGAATCACATCCAAAAGTTAAATCTGTAAATTATCCAGGTTTAGAGTCAAACAAGTACTATGACAAAGCTCAAAAATATTTTAAAGATGGAAAATCATCTGGTTTAATTTCATTTGATGTTTCATCATTTGATGAAGCTAAAAAAGTTATTGATAGTGCTAAATTATTCTCTGTAGTTGTAAATATTGGAGATAGTAAATCTTTAATTGTTCATCCAGCATCTACAACTCACTCACAAATGAGTCCTGAAGAACTAGAAAAAGCTGGAGTAAATCCTGTAACAGTAAGACTTTCAATTGGTTTAGAAAATACTACTGACTTAATTGAAGATTTAACGCAAGCTTTAAATTAGAGGATAAAAAATGCCACTGATTTCAACAAAGGGTGTATATGGTTTAACAGCCATGTACGAACTTAGTAAACATGATAGAAAAACTCCTATGCAAATTAAGGAAATTTCATCAAATGCAAATATTCCTCAAAATTACTTAGAACAATTGTTAAGTAAGTTAAGACGAGCAGAACTTGTTAAAAGTATTAGGGGAGCAAAAGGTGGGTATATCTTAGCTCGTGTGCCTGAAGATATAAAAGTATTAGATATTTTAGTTGCACTTGAAGGTGATATAAATATAGTTGATGCAAAAACATCAAATCCAATATTGAATATCTTCTTTGATGAATCTAAACAAAATATGAAAAAATTGTTTGATACTGATTTAGCAAAACTAGATGATTATCAAGATAAATACAATGAATTTTTACATTACAGTATATAAAGGAATTTAAAATGAAATATGCAGAAAATATAACTCAATTAGTAGGAAACACTCCTTTAGTAAAATTACAAAAAGCAAGTGAAGAAAGTGGTGCAATAGTATTAGGAAAGTGTGAGTTTATGAATCCATCACATTCAGTAAAAGATAGAATTGGTACAAATATGATTAATACTGCTTTAGAGCAAGGTTTAATCAATAAAGACACAACAGTAATAGAACCAACATCTGGAAATACTGGAATTGCACTTGCTAGTGTTTGTGCTTCTTTAGGAATCAAACTAATTCTAACTATGCCATCATCTATGAGTATTGAAAGAAGAAGATTATTAAAAGCATTAGGTGCAGATTTAGTACTAACAGAACCAGAAAAAGGAATGAAAGGTGCTATTGGAAAAGCTATTGAAATTAGTGAGAAAATTGAAAATTCTTTTATTCCTCAACAATTTGCTAATGCAGCTAACCCAGAAATTCACAGACGTACAACTGCAAAAGAAATACTTGCAGATACAGATGGAAAAGTTGACATATTTATTGCTGCTATTGGAACAGGTGGAACAATTACAGGTACAGGTGAAGTCTTAAAACAAAATAATCCAAATGTACAAATTATTGCAGTTGAACCTGAAGCAAGTCCTGTATTAAGTGGTGGAAAACCAGGTCCTCATAAAATACAAGGTATTGGTGCAGGATTTGTTCCTGATGTATTAAATACAAAAGTTTATGATGAAATCATTCAAGTATCAAATGAAGAAGCACTTCTAAGTTCAAGAGCTATTGCGAAAGAAGAAGGTTTATTAATAGGAATTTCAGGAGGTGCTAATGCTCATATTGCAAAAGTAGTAGCAGCTAGACCAGAAAATAAAGGAAAAGTTATTGTAACTATTCTTTGTGATACAGGTGAAAGATATTTAAGTTCAGGGTTATATGACTATGACGAAGAGTAAAAACTCTTCGTTCTCATATGCTAAATAACATGTGAGGAAAGAATAAATGCAAGAAAAAGCTTATAGATCAGTTATTAAAACAATTTCTTGGCGAACAATTGGTACTCTTGATACAATCATAATCTCATATTTTATTACAGGTAACTTAGCAATGGCTGCTTCAATTGGTTCAATTGAACTGTTTACAAAGATGATTTTGTATTATTTTCACGAAAGAGCATGGAATAAAATTAGTCTAGGTAAAATCAAACCTACGGCGAATGATTATCAAATATAGGTTGTATTATGAGTGAAGAATTGGTAGATAAATTAAATAAAGAGTTAGCAAATAAAACTACACAAGAAATTGTTGAATATTTTTTAACACACTATAAATACTCCTCTGCATTAAGTTCGAGTTTAGCTGTAGAAGATCAAGTGTTAACAGACATTATTTTAAAAAAATATAGAAGTGCGAAAATCTTCACTTTAGATACAGGTAGACTACATCCTGAAACCTATGATGTAATGGACGCAACAAATTTAAAATATAACATCAAAATAGATGTGTATTTTCCAAATGAAACAGATGTTCAACAGCTTTATAAAGCTCAAGGTGTAAATGGACAATATGAAAGTATTGAGAATAGAAAAACATGCTGTAGCATTAGAAAGATTGAACCTTTAAAGCGTGCATTAAAAGGTCTTGATATTTGGTTTACAGGTCTAAGAGCAGCGCAAAGTATTACAAGAACAGATATGAAACTTGTTGAATATGATGCTGGGTTTAATTTAATTAAAGTAAATGCTTTAATAGATTGGAGTGAAGATGATGTATGGAATTACATAAAAGAAAACAAAGTTCCATATAACAAGCTACACGACAAGGGCTTTCCTAGTATTGGATGTGCTCCATGTACAAGAGCAGTAAAAGATGGCGAAGATATAAGAGCAGGACGTTGGTGGTGGGAAAACCCTGAACATAAAGAGTGTGGTTTACACAAAAAATAAATGGAGAATTATAATATGGAAATAAGTAAGCAAAGACTAACGCATTTAAAACAACTAGAAGCTGAATCTATGCATATTATGAGAGAAGTAATAGCAGAATTTCAAAATCCAGGAATGCTTTATAGTGTAGGAAAAGATTCTTCTGTAATGCTTCATATTTTACAAAAAGCATTTTATCCAGCACCTCCACCACTTCCTTTAGTACATGTAGATACTACATGGAAATTTAAAGAGATGATAGAATTTAGAGATAAACGAGCAAAAGAAGTAGGAATGGAACTTATTACTTACTCTAATCCTAAAGGAATTGAAATGAATATTTCTCCTTTTACTCATGGATCTGCAGTGCACACTGATATTATGAAAACTGAGGGTTTAAAAGATATATTAAATATCCAAAAATTTGATGCAGTCTTTGGAGGAGCACGAAGAGATGAAGAAAAATCTCGTGCAAAAGAAAGAATATATTCTTTTAGAGATAAAAATCATAGATGGGATCCAAAATCTCAACGACCAGAACTATGGAATGTATTTAATGGAAGACATACTAAAGGTGAATCTATTAGAGTCTTTCCTATTTCAAATTGGACAGAATTAGATATTTGGCAATATATTTATTTAGAAAATATAGATATACCTGATTTATACTTCTCAAAGATGCGTGAAGTAGTAGAATATATGGGTACAAAAATCATGGTTGACGATGATAGGGTTCCTGAAGAATTACGAAAGACTTCTAAAAAAGAGATGGTTAGATTTAGAACACTTGGGTGTTATCCTTTAACAGGTGCAGTAGAATCAGAAGCAACAACATTACCACAGATTATCCAAGAGATGTTAGTTTGTACAACATCTGAGCGACAAGGAAGATTAATCGATAGTGATGGCGATGCATCAATGGAAAAGAAAAAACAAGAAGGGTATTTTTAAAATGGCACATCAATCAGATTTAATAGAAGAGAATATAGAAGCATATTTAAAAGAACATGAAAATAAAGAGATACTTAGATTTATTACTTGTGGTTCAGTAGATGATGGAAAAAGTACTTTAATCGGAAGATTACTTTATGATTCAAAAATGATTTTTGAAGATCAATTAGCAGCAATAGAAAAAGATTCTAAAAAGAGTGGTACAACAGGTGATAAAATAGATTTAGCACTTTTAGTTGATGGCTTAGCTAGTGAAAGAGAACAAGGTATTACTATTGATGTTGCATATAGATTTTTCTCAACGGATAAAAGAAAGTTTATAATTGCAGATACACCAGGGCATGAACAATATACAAGAAATATGGCAACGGGTGCAAGTACAGCAGACGTAGCTATAATTTTAATAGATGCAAGACAAGGTATCTTAACTCAAACTAAAAGACACTCTTATATAGCTTCTTTATTAGGAATTAAAAATCTAATTGTTGCAATTAATAAAATGGACTTAGTTGATTTTAGCGAAGAAACATTTGAAAGTATTAAAAATGATTATAAGCAGATTATTCCAAATCTTCCTCATAATAAAGATTTAAATATTCAATACATTCCTATTTCTGCATTAGATGGAGATAATATATTAACTAATTCAGAAAAAGCACCATGGTATGTCAATAAACCTTTAATGGAATTATTAGATACTGTTGATATTCATAAAAAAGAGAATAATTCATTTAGATTACCAGTTCAATATGTTGTACGTCCACATTTAAACTTTAGAGGATTCTCTGGAACAATTGCAAGTGGCTCAGTACAAGTTGGTGATGAAATTACAGTACTACCTTCAAAAAAGACTTCAAAGGTTAAATCAATAGTATCAAACGATATTAAAGATTTAAGACCAATTGGAAAAGATGAGACAGTAGAAACTATTGATAAAGCATTTGCTCCAATGGCTACGACTATTACACTTGAAGATGAGATTGATATTAGTAGAGGGGATATGATTGTAAAATCAATAGATATTCCTAAAGTATCAAATCATTTATCAGCAATGATCGTATGGATGGATGAAACTCCATTAACTTTAAAACAAAACTATATAATTAAAAGAGCAAGTTCTGTAATAAATGGTGCTTTTAATAATATTGAATTTAAAAAGAATATTAACACATTTGAAGAAGTAAGTACTGATAAATTAGAGTTAAATGATATTGCAAAAGTTACACTTTCATTAGATAGAGAAATAGCAGTCGATCCCTATCATGAAAATAGATATACAGGTAGTTTTATTATTATTGATAAGTATACTAACTCTACTGTAGGTGCTGGTATGATTGTATCTTCTGTTGAAGGTTTTGCTCATCTTGAAGAAGAAAGAGTTTATACAAAAGCAGAGATTGAACTAAATGCTTATATTAGAAATAACTATCCCCAGTGGAATTGTAAGGCCGTATAATGTCAAATAACATAAAATTAAATATAGAAAGTATTAAAAAAGAAAAAGATGGACTAGATGCCTTAAGTGATATATATATTTATGCTGTTTTAGGTGAAAGAGTAACTCCTAAAGATTTAATTAGATTTCAATGGTATGGAATATATCAACATGAAGATAATTTAGACTTTTATAAAATTGTAATTCCTTTACGACTTGGTCAATTAAATGTTGAACAACTTAAAACTTTAGCTTTTATATCAAAAGAGTATGCAAAAAACTCTTTTGATATAAATCATGGTCAAAAAATTGAATTTAAATACTTAAAAATTCATGATTTACCACATATATTTAATCTTTTACATAATGTCAATTTAAGTACTGTCTTTGAATCAGGACATACTATAAGAAATGTTATAACTTGTCCTATAAATAGTGTTGATTATAAACAATTAATAAATGTCACTCCAATTGCTACTAAAATAAATGAAACATTTATTGGAAATAAAAAGTTTTCAAACCTACCAAATAAATTACAAATAGCAATCAGTGGATGTAAAGAAGGCTGTATACTTGATGAAATTCCAGATATTATTTTTATTGCTAATTCATATAAAAATAATAAAGTATTGTTTTCTGTAAGAATTCTTGATACTCATATTGGATATATAACATCTTCACAAATTCTTTCAATAACAAGGGCTATTGTAAATATATATAAAGACTATGGAAATAGAACTGATATCAATAAAAGTACATTTTCATCTTTAATTAAAACATGGGGTATTTCAGAATTTATAAATGTCCTAGAATCATCTATTAATTTTAATTTGAAAAATATTGTTTTAGAAGAAGACGATACAGTTACAAAAGGCAAGCATTTTGGAATAAATAAAAGTGTAATTGATGCAGAATGTTACGTAGGCTTTAAAACTCCATCACTTAACTTAAAAGCTTCAGATTTTTCTAACTTAGCTAGTATACTTCAAAAACATCAAGCCTCAAAAATAAAATTGACTAATGAAGGTAATATTATTATTTTAGATGTTCCAACAACAAAAGCAAAAAATTTAGCAAGTGATTTACAAAAAGTAAATTTTGATCCTTTTATTTAATATTGTACGAAATAATGAACAATAAAGTTTTCAGGCCTTTTTTAAATGCAAATACAAATACTCTTGATTTTTTAAGATATAACACTATTGGAAAAAACAAAAAAGAGTATTTTGATTACACAGCAACAGGACTAGCTTTTAGGCAAATTGAGAACCGGATTCATGATGTATTAGAAACATATGCGAATACTCACTCAAAAGAGTCTTCAAATGCCAATACTACAAGTACTTATTATGAAATGGCAAGAAGTAGTTTAGTAAAAAGTTTAGGACTAAATGATGAATTTGTAATACTACCTAGTGGAAATGGAACAACGGCTGCTATTAAACACTTTCAAGAATTACTAGGACTTTATATTCCTCCTGCTACAAAAAAAAGGTATCAAATAAATATTAATAAAAATACTCTTCCTTTAGTTATAGTTGGACCTTATGAACATCATTCAAATGAAGTATCTTTTCGAGAAGCATTATGCGAAATACAAAGAATAGATCTTTGTACAAATGGACTAATTGATTTAGAACATTTAAAAAAAGTTCTTGAAAAAAACAAACATAGAGAGATAATCGCATCTTTTTGTATAGCCTCAAATGTTACTGGAATAATTACTAAATATAAAGAAATATCTAAAGTACTTAGGTCTTACAATGCCACTATATGTTTTGATGCAGCAGCTAGTTCACCTTACATAAATATTCCATCACATCTTTATGATGCTATGTTTATGTCACCACACAAGTTACTAGGAGGTCCTGGTTCTTGTGGACTTTTAGTAATTAGGAAGTCTTTAATAAACGTAGATATTTCACCCACATTTGCAGGTGGTGGTACGGTTAAATATGTAAATAAAAAAAGACATGTATATCAAAGTGATATTCAAATAAGAGAAGATGCTGGAACGCCAGGTATTTTACAATTAATTCGTGCAAGTCTAGCTTATCAACTACGAAATGAAATAGGTTTTAATTTTATCAAGAAAAGAAAAGAAGAACTAAAAAAAATATTTTTAGAAGAACTTTCTAAAATTCCATCTTGTAAAATTTATGGAAATCAAAGGGAAGATAATATTGGAATAATTTCTTTTAATATCTCAAATATTGATCCTTATGAACTATGTTCAAAATTATCAAAATATAAAAATTATCAAACAAGAGCTGGTTGTTCTTGTGCTGGACCTTATGGACATGACTTATTAGGAGTTGAAGATATAAATATTGATGAAAATCCAGGTTGGCTTAGAATCTCTTTCCACTATACTCAAACAACGGAAGAAATACATAATCTTTTAAAAGCAATCAAGGACTTGATATAAAAAAAGGATATGCTAAAAAGCACATCCTTTTATAAAAATATATAAGCCTAGTTTATATTAAGCAAATTTAGTTTTTTTAGCAGTTCTTTTTCTAACATTTGGATCAAGATCTCTTTTTCTTACTCTTATAGAAACTGGAGTTACTTCAACAAGCTCATCTTCTTCAATCCACTCTAATGCATTTTCTAAAGACATCTGTCTTGGTGGAACAAGCTTAATAGCTTCATCTGCACCAGAAGATCTAACATTTGATTGTTGTTTTGCTTTAATAGGGTTGATATCTAAATCATTCCCTTTAGCATGTTGTCCAACTACCATTCCGTTATAAACTTTATCTTGAGGTTTAATAAACATAATTCCTCTATCTTGTAAGTTAAAGATTGAATAACCAACTGCTTCACCATTTTCCATAGAAACTAATGCTCCATATTTTCTAGATTCAACAGTTCCAGAGTGTGGTCTAAATTCTAGGAATGAGTGGTTCATAACACCCTCACCTTTAGTTTCAGTTAAGAACTCAGTTCTAATACCGATTAATCCTCTTGCAGGAATTTCAAACTCTAATCTTGTATAACCAGAACCCATTGGTACCATGTTAGTCATATTAGCTTTTCTTTTTCCTAATTTTTCAATAATCGCACCTGAAAATTCATCTGGTGTATCAATTACTAAATGCTCAAATGGCTCTAATTTAACACCATCTTCAATTTTTACAATTACTTCAGGTCTTCCAATAGAAAACTCAAATCCTTCTCTTCTCATGTTTTCAGCAAGGATACAAATTTGTAATTCCCCTCTACCGTTAACTTTAAATTTACCCTCACCAGTTTGCTCATAGTTCATAGCAATATTAGTGTTCATTTCCGCACTTAATCTTTCATCAATTTTATTTGATGTTACATATTTACCTTCTTGTCCAGCTAATGGAGAATCATTTACTGCAAATGTTACAGATAATGTAGGCTCTTCAATATGCATAGGATCTAGAGGCATTGGGTTTGCAGGATCACAAAGTGAATCACCAACATCAATAGTTTCAAATCCAGCTACAGCAACAATATCACCAGTACCAGCAGTTTGGATATCAAATCTATCAACACCTTTGAATCCAATAAGTTTTGTTACTCTACCTTTGATTTTTTCACCGTCAGCTTTAACTAAAGTAACAGTTTCACCCATAGAAATAGTACCATTAAAGATTCTAGCAATACCAATTTTTCCAATGAAGTTATCATAATCAAGTGTAAATACTTGTAATTGAAGACCATTCTCATCACTACCTTTTGGTTTTGGAACTTCTTCTAAAATAGTCTTAAATAAAGGAATTAAATTATCACTTGGATCTTCTAAATTAAGTTTTGCATAACCATCTCTAGCAGCTGCATATACAACTGGGAATTCTAATTGCTCTTCAGTTGCACCCATTTGGTCAAAAAGGTCAAATACTTCATCAACAACTCTATCTGCATCAGCACCTGGTTTATCAATTTTGTTAATAACAACAATTGGTCTGTGACCTAATGATAAAGCTTTTTTAACAACAAACTTAGTTTGAGGCATAGTACCTTCTTGAGCATCTACTAGTAATAGTACACAGTCTACCATTTTAAGTACACGTTCAACTTCTCCACCAAAGTCAGCATGGCCTGGAGTGTCAATAATATTAATTCTTACACCTTCGTAATCAACAGCAGTGTTCTTTGAAAGAATAGTAATTCCTCTTTCTTTCTCAATATCATTACTATCCATAACTCTATCTTCTACTTCTTGGTGAGCAGTAAAAGTTCCAGACTGTTTTAATAATTCATCTACTAATGTAGTTTTACCGTGGTCAACGTGCGCGATAACGGCAATATTTCTAATATCTCTCATTTATTCTCTTTAGGTTAAATTTTCGCAATTATACTAAAAAAAAACTTAAATTACAAATTTCCATCCAATACCAGATATATTGATAATTTTATCTTTGCCTATTAGTTCCCTTAGCTTTCCAATTAGATTCTTAATACTAGTGTCTGATGCAGGATCGCTATCCCATACTTTATATTGAATATCATCTTTTGAAAGTACTTTATTTTTATTTGTAAGAAAAAAGTAGAGTAATGTGTTTAATTTTTTTCCGATTTTTAGAGGCTTTTCCAAGAGAAACAACTCTTTATTTCTAAGATCATACGATATATTTTTATCAACAATCAAAATTTCGTTTACTTCTATTTTTCTAACACAATTATCAAAACAACATGATAAATCATCTAAACTTATGGGATTCATTAAATAACCATTTATTTGAAGATTTATAAAATCAACTAAATTATCTATATCTTTATTATTTGATAATACTATTATTGGTATATTTAAGTCTTTTTTTCTGACATATTCTACGAGTTCTTTAAAGTTATCCTCCACAATAAGAATATCTGGACATAATTTGTCATAATTTTCTTCTGCGTCTTTTGTGTTGTCAGTATATATTATATCTTTGAAAAGTACTTCGAATAGTTTTTTGGTACTAAGATTTGGAGA
>CAJQLJ010000124.1 GCA_905479135.1 uncultured Campylobacterales bacterium
TTCTTGAAATTTTCTAGCAGTTCTAATATCTTTTAATTTACCAGCACCTACGTGTAAACCAGTTCCAAGAATAGTTCCAAAACTAATATTCATAAAACTATCTACTAAACCATAATCTGCCTGCACTTTTTGAGCAGAAGTATAAACAATAGGTTCTACAACTGCAGCACCAAAAGATCCTTCAACAGCACCTCTTATTGCTCTTGCTCTTGGAAGTGTCATACTTGGTTGTGCAACAAGTTTTGCAAATCTTGCTTGACCAAATACAGGAATAAAAGAAGCTCCAATATTTATAGGATCAAGAAAACTACCCCCAATACCAACTGCTAATTTTGCAGCACCTACATAAAAACCACCAGATAAAGGATTCCAAGATCCTTGTGGTCCACGCTGTAATATGCTTTTTCTTTCATTTTCTTCTTTTTTTTGATTAACTATAATATCAACAACTGATGGATATTCATCTTGCTCAAAAAATAAACCTAAGTCTGAGTATTCTTTATTTAATTCATCTTTGCTAATTGGTTCTACACCTTCATCTTTTGATTGATTTTTTGCATCTGAAATTTGATAGTTTTTATATAATCTGTATGCTGGATTAAAGTTTATAGTTTCTTCGTAAGTAGCACCTAATACTTCACCAAAAGAAGTTTTATATTGATCATAACCAGATTCTTTTGCTGTTTCGTTTACGTTTAAACCAAATGTAAAATTTGCCATATTATTTAATTATATCTGTAAATGCTTCTTCCGAAACTTCACTTGGTCTTTTTCCAAGAGCAAAATCTTTTTCATTCATTTTTTCTTGAATACCAAGGTATCCTCTAGCTTGTTCTTCTTTAGCTTTAATATCTAAATCAACAACAATATCAAATCCAGGTACAGTATCTCCATCATAATCTGCTGGAAAAAATAATGGATTTCCATTTTTATCTTCAACTACACCAAAACTATTTCCACTTAATACAATTCCAAAAAGAAAACCTTTTCCATCTGGTGAATTTCTCCATTCTCCATGCTCTCTCATATTGTATTGCATTTTTTCTGTAAGCTCTTGGTTTGTAATGCCTTCTTTTTTAGAACTAAAATAAGCTAAATCAAGTTTTGATAAATAATTATCTTTAATAACTTCCATCATTTGTTTGTTTCTTTCTATTTTTCTAGGAACTATTGTTTTTCCTGTATTTGAATCTATTAAAGTTTTTGAATAGTAATAAGTATCTTCTATTTCAAAATTTTTAGTAAAAAAATTTGCTGCTTTTTCTGCTGCTGCATTAAAAGTTTTTACATCACCATTTAAAAATTCATTAGCTCCATACTTTGCTAAAAATTCAACAACATCTTCAATTACTGGAATTTCATCACTAGGATCAAAAGGAACATTTCTTTTAATCATGTTTTCTATATCTTTAAAGTCTGAACTTTGTCTAATAGCTGTTCTCATTTTTTGAAAACTTACATCGGTATCACCCATATCTTTTAAATTTTGAGTTAAATCTTTTACTATTTCTGGATCGTCAAGACTTAAAAATTTTAGTTTATCTTCTTGAGTTGCAAAACCTGCACTTATCATTCTTGCACCTTGAGGTAATCCTTCAAGCATTAATTGTGCTAATGCATCATCTTCTAATTCACCATATTTAGTTGCTAATCCTTGAAGCATAGCTTCTTGTAAATTAACATTTTTTTCTTTTGCTGCTTCTTTGTAATTATTTATAAATTGTGATGACATTGATTTTGTCATAACTTTTTGATTAATTTTTTTAATACCAATATTAGTTTGAGCTTCCATTATCTTAACAGCAAGTTCTTTAGAAAGTCTTGCAGATATATTATCATCTTGTTCGTTTTCTAATTCTTGTACTAAACTTTTAATTTCTGGATTAGTTCTAATAGTATATTCTACAGGATCTTTTGTTATATCTTCTCTTCTTTGTGCTAAAACTGAATTATAAAATTTTTCAATATCTTTTGCTTTATCATAAAGGTGCATTTCTTTTGCTTCATCTATTAATCCTTGAGTAACTTCAAATACATCTTTTTCATCTGATCTAAGAATAACTTTTACATTATCTGCTGTATCTCTAAAAATACTTTCTTGTTGTATCATTGCGTTTGCTGATTCTTCTGGAAGAACTTCTTTTACTAAATCTAAATCAAAAGGCTCTACATCTTGACCATCATTTATTTGCTCAACATGAGATTTCCATTGAGCTTGAACAATAGGTGCTAAAGTATTTTGAGCTTGTTTTATTAACTTACCTCTTGAGTTAGATGTTAATCCAACAAATTGTTTTTCATCTTTTAACATTTCCAAAGTTCCTCTTGGATCTTTAGAAATCATTTGATCTACTTCAAACACTTTTACTTTATCAGGTACTTCATTAAGTATTTTAGTTAAAAGAGCATTTGATATTTTTCCTTGATAATTTATAGTGTAAACATCTTTTAAATCTTGTTCTAATACTTGATAGTCTAATCCATCTTTTTGCAACATTGCTGTTGTCATTAATTTTTCTACTTTTTGAGTAACTTTATTATCTAATGATATTAAAGTATTTTCTTTAACTTTATTACTAGTTCTAAAAATTCCCTTTTGAACTTCAGATAAAGCATATTGATTAAATAAAGTTTTTGAATTTTTATTACTTGCTAAATTAGAATATTTTTGAATTAACATAGTAGATTTATTTTTTACAATAGATTGAGCTTGATCTTCATTTTCTAAGATATTAGCTTCATCGTAAACTTTTTGCATATCTGTAATAAAATTATTTTCTAACTTTAAAGCTTCTGTTTTATTTTCAAAATCTTTTTGTTTTATTTTGTGATCAACAATTTGTTTAGTTATTGGTGCTAAAGTAGATCCAATAGTTTGATCTAAACTCATTTGAATATTAGATTTAATAGATCCAATTTCTGCTGTTGGTCTTGCTTCTGTTGTAAATGTAGGTATTTTTGGCATTACATTATATCTCCAGGATCTCTACCATAACCACTTTTTCCAAAGCCAGTATATGTTTTACTATAGGATTGACCACCACCAAAATTACTCATGTTTAACAAACTTGTTCCTGTAGAACCTATTGTTTGAAATTGAGCAAGTCTAGCTTGTTCTCTTGCCATTGATCCTTGTATTCTTGCAAAGTTTGCTTCTTCTAATTTTTTACTAACTGCAACTTGAGAATTATATTTCATAATATTTTCTTGCAAATATTTTTCTTTAGCGTTTGCTGCGGCAATTCTATATGCTGTGTCTTGTCCAGAAACTACACCAGATTTAGCAAATGCTACTTCAGTTTGACCTACTAGTTTTTGATATGATTTATTAAATTGTGCAATATCAAATTCACCTTGTTTTTTTAAAGCTTCACTTTCTTGTTCAGCAATTACTGCATTTCTTTCGTTAACAGATTGATTAAATTTACCAATAGTTCCTTGTTGTTTAGCTGTAACTGCACCTATTGTAGCTACTGCTGCCATTTGCCAACTCATTAGAATAACCTCGCATACATATATTGATCAGAACCATCAAAACCAAATTTTCTCATTAAACCTTCTTCCTCTAATCCTAACCATTTAGCAAATTTTAAACCTGTTGTATAGTCTGCTCTTATAGCACTTTGAACTCTATTGATATTGTTTTCTTTAGCAATTCGTGCAAAATCTTTTTTAATTGCTTTTGCAACAGCTATAGGATGATCTAAAACATCTTTAGTAGCTAATACCCAACCTTCTGCAACACCACTCCAAATTAATTTCATGCCTGCAGCAAAGATAGGTTTGCCATTTACTAATCCTGTAAATGCTAAATTATCTTGTACCAAGTTGTTTGCGTCTCCTTCAAATTCCATATCTTTATCCATCAACTGATGGTTCATTTGTTGTTTCATAATATATTGACCATGTTCACCTTTGTACTTTACAATATTGATTATTCTATCCATCGTTTGTTTGAAGTTTAGGATATAATGACAGTATCGTCAAAGGTAAAGGTTGATTTTGTCTAACAAATATAAAACCATCTGTTTCATAGTTACCTCTAAATTCTATATCTTTATCCCCAGTAAATACATTAACTCCACTATCCATTAAGTTAGCTGAAGATCTA
>CAJQLJ010000125.1 GCA_905479135.1 uncultured Campylobacterales bacterium
TTAAATAAATCTCTTGTATCTTGACTCACACATGATGGTTTTGGCATACCTGGAGGGGATGCTTGTTCACATTTAAATACGTAAAACGTTGGTTGAGGGATTGAAGGCATTGCCATCATCTGGTCCTTATTAAATAAGATATGAAAATTTTAGTGAATTTTAACACTTTTTTATTAAAAACTCATAAAAAATACTGTTTTATTTTTTTTTAAAACTAAAATAATATACTAATGACCTAAAATCTTATAATCAAAGGCTAGTTATGAAAAAAATATTTTTTATTCTTTGTTCGTTTATTCTTATCTTAGAAGCAGCAAATCCTGTTGCTACTTTCAAAACAACTCAAGGAGAAATTGAAATTGAGTTAAGACCTGATTTAGCTCCCAAAGCTGTTGAAAATTTTGTAACACATTCAAAAAATGGATATTATGATGGCTTGATTTTTCATAGAGTTATTAAAGGCTTTATGTTACAAAGTGGAGATCCTACAGGTACTGGAAGAGCTGGTGAGTCAATTTGGAAAAAAAGTTTCGAAGATGAATTTTCATCTGAAGCATTATTTGATAAACCTGGTATTCTAGCAATGGCAAACAGAGGAAGAAATACTAATGGTAGTCAATTTTTCATAACAACTATTCCTACTTATTGGTTAAATGGTAAACATACAATTTTTGGTTATGTAATCAATGGTATGGATGTAGTTAAAAAAATAGAAAATGTACCAACATCAGGTAGAAGCGGTGGAGATAAACCATTAAGTGAACAAAAAATATTAAGTATTACAATTAAATAAATCGAGTTATCTTGATTTATTTAATCTAACATAAATTAAAATTTATTGTTCTCTTAAATTATTTATTGTACATGTTGCTATGTATTTAGGACTTTGTAAAGATACAAGATCTCCAACTTCTAAATTGTTTAAGGAAGTAATTTTATTTTCCTTTGAAATTTGAACAAAACCATTTTTGTCTTTTTTATCAGGATGATTCATTTCATAATTACTTTTTAATAACTCTATATTATTTTGTAATTTAATTAAATATTGCGAATAAGTATTTTCCAATCTACTAGATAATATATCTAATTCATTTTTAGAATTGGATACTTTTTGAGATAAAAGAGATTTATATGAAGATTCTAAGAATTTAATTTCATTTTGTATAAAATCAAATTTACTTTCGATTGAATTTTGTTTAAATAATTTTTTCAAGGTAATAATTTCTTGTTCTTTATTAAATAAAACTCGTTTTATTAAATTAATAAATTCATTAGAAATAGAGTCTAGATACATTCTATGTTCATTAATATCAGGTAGAGCTATTTCAATAGCATTCGAAGGAGTTGCTGCTCTTACATCTGATACAAAATCTGAAATTAAATAATCTACTTCGTGTCCTACTGCAGAAATTAAAGCGGTCCTTGCTTCAAAAATAGCATCTGCAACAATTTCTTCATTAAATGCCCATAAATCTTCAATACTACCGCCACCACGTCCAACAATTATAATATCACAGTGTAAATTATCTGCATGTTTTATTGAAGAAGAAATATCGTAAGCAGCCCCTTCCCCTTGAACTAAAGTAGGTATCAAAATAAATTCAACTAATGGCCATCTGTGTAATGCAACTTTTTTCATATCTTCAATTGCTGCTCCAGTTGCAGATGTAACTAAAGCTATTTTTTTAGGATACTTAGGAAGTGTTTTTTTAATATCATTATTAAAATAACCTTTCTGTTCTAATTTAGATTTTAATTGTTCATATGCAAGAGCTAATGCTCCTTGACCTGCTGGCTGAATTTTATTACATAAAAGTTGATAGTTTCCACGAGGAGCATAAACTGTAATATTTCCTGTTATTACTACTTTTTGACCAAGCTCAAGTTGAAATTTTAGATATTTAGTATTTCCCCTAAACATAACACAAGATATTGTAGAATTCTGGTCTTTTACTGAGAAATAAATATGTCCCGAGTTATGGTAAGTTAAATTTGAAACTTCACCTTCAACATAAACTTGTATAAAAGTAGTTTCTAAAAGAGATTTTATTTGAGAATTTAAAGTAGATACGCTAATTGGTGTATTCATAAAATCTCTTTATTTACTTAAACTTTTTTTGCAATAATTAAAGTAGAAATATTCATAGAAAAAGCTTTTACATGAATAGGCTCTAATCCAGCTAGTTTTAATTCTTTACACAAATTATCTGTAGTTAAAAATTCATCAATTGAATTTGGTAAATAAGTATAAGCTTCTTTATTTTTTGATATTAAACCACCTAATACTGGTAAAACTTTATTCATATAAAAGTCTGTTAAATAATCTAAGGGGTTTGTTTTTTCATTTTTTGTGAATTCTGAAATAACTACTAATCCATCTTTTTTTAGAACTCTTGCAAATTCATCAAAAGCTTTTTGTCTTTGTACTACATTTCTTATTCCATATGAAATTGAAATAATATCTGTACTATCCTGTTCTAAAGGCATTGAAGCAGCACCTGCTTCTATAAATTCCACTTCTGGTAACTTAACTCTTGCTACATCCATCATTCCAACACTTGGATCAATTCCTATAATATTATTTAATTCAATATTATTAGTTTGAGCAATTTTTTTCCAAAATTGAATCATATCACCAGTTCCACAAGCAACATCAACAATTTTTTCTATTTTATTTTTTCCATAGAAATCAAAAGCTAGATTACAAGCTTTATTTCTCCATGATTTATCAATTCCCATTGATAAAACTCTGTTAGCAACATCATAAGTTCCGGCAATATCATTAAACATTGATACAATTTTTTCTTGTTTACCCATTATTTATAATCCTATTTCTAAATTTTATAATATATATTTCCCAATTAAAAAGACTTGATAAAGTAATTATTAATTTTAATACTAAGTAAATAGTATTTACTTTAACTGGGGTAGTTCTTAGAATTTATTCTTGTTTATTTAATGTTCCTATTTTTAAAAAGATTATATCTTATCAAATTAAGTTTTAGGGTTACGCTTCATAAACTCAATAATTTTTCCATGAAATCGTGCATAAATTTTATTTAACGTAATTTCATAATCATATAATGATAAAATTTTATCGTAATTTTGATTAATTCCATATTCACACCATTCTTGTAATTCTTCATAGGAGTCAAACTCATATCCAAATCTTTTTAACAATCTTTGAGTGTAAGAATCCACAACAAAATAATCTTGTTTACACGAATAACATAGAATAGCATCAGCTGTTTCTAAACCAATACCTTTTTGTTTCAAAAGCCATGTTCTATCTACGTTTGAACAAAAATTATCAAAAGTATCAAAATCACTAATAATATTTTTTGCCAAAATGTTTAGTCTAATAGCTTTTTGGTTTTTAAAACCACTTGGAGTAATAGCAAGGATTAAGTCTTCAATATTTATATTTGATAGTTTCTTTAAAGTATTTATATTTAATTTTCTTAAATTTTCTAAAGATTTTTCTACGTTTGTCCATTTAGTATTTTGAGTTAATATAGCACCTAATAATATTTCAAAACTATTATTACTAGGCCACCAATATTCATATTTTTCATCAAATAAATTTTGTTCTTTTAAAAAGCACAATAAATCATAAGAAGAATCAATATTAATCAATAATAGCCTTTGTTATAATATGTTCTGTGCTATTACATAATTTTTTAATCTTAAAACAATTACTTGCTTTTCCATCTTTATTTATATCTGTTACCATAATTTGAAGAATTGATTTACATGAACTTGGAACTTCAAAATGTCCTCCTAATCCAGTTACAACTTTTTGAATAGGAACTTTTTTATCCATACCAATTACATTATCTCGACATCCTGTTAAACCAATATCTGTTAAATAAGCAGTATTATTAAAAATTTGTAGATCATCTGTTCCTACATGAGTATGTGTTCCACATATCATACTAACTTCATTCTGCAACATCATAAGCATAATTCTTTTTTCACTAGTAACTTCAGCATGAAAATCTATAAAAATACTTTTTATTCCATCCCTATGAAGTTGATCAATAAGTTTTCGAGCCCAGTTAAATGGATTTTCAACTGTTGGCATTGTATACTGGCCCATAAGATTAATAACAGCCAGTTTTTCTATACCATCATCTGTTTGTACATCACAAATTTTAATACCACTTCCAATTAATCCTGGAGGATAATTGTCTGGTCTTAATACTGGTTTTGTTTCAAGAAGTACCATCATATCTCTTTTTTTATCAAAAGAATGATTTCCACCTGTGATTAAATCAATACCCATTTTAAGTAGTTCATCACAGTTTTTTGTCGTTAGTCCAAAACCATGACTTGCATTCTCACCATTAGCTATTACAAAATCAATATTATATTCTTCTCTTATTTTTGCTAAGTTCTCTTTTATTATTTTACGGCCTGGACGACCTACAATATCACCAATAAATGCAATTCTCAAGTAAATCCTTCAAGTTGTAAATATATTTTGATGATTGTAGCAAGTGTAAGTTTAGGGATAACTTTTGTTAGAGTTTATTCAAGCCTTTCGCACAAATATTAGCTTGTGCAAATGCAATTTGAAAATTAAAGCCACCTAACTCTCCTGTAATATTCAAACATTCCCCTATAAAATATAAATCTTTTTGATTCAAGCTCTCAAAAGTTTCATGATTTATTTCATCAGTATTTATACCACCTTTAGTAACTTCTGCTTTTGTATAACCAAAATTACCAGCAGGTGAAAATTCATAATATTTTAAAATTGCTAACTTCTCTTTTTCCTCTTTTTTTAAAGAAGATATTGATTTATCTTCTAAATCAATAGATTTTAAAAATTCTTCAGTAAACCTTTTAGCAAAAGGTAAAGCTGAAGATATTTTTTTGTTACTTTTAAAGTAATCTTCCATATTATTCTTAGGTAAAAAATCTATAGCTACTTTACCTTTTTTCCAATATAAAGAGCTTGTCAAAATTACAGGACCCGAACAACCTTTATGTGCAAATAAAAATGAACCCTCAAATTTTTTATCATCAACAAATGTATTCACAAATGTTGTAACGCCTGAAAGATTTTTAAACCAAAATTGATCTTTCTGAACAGTAAAACCAACTAATGCAGGTTCTAGCTTTTCAATTGTATGACCAAAACTTAAAGCAATATCAAATGCAATTGAAGTTGCACCTAGAACAGGATATGATAAACCCCCACTAGCGATTACCACTTTTTTTGACTCAATAATATTTTGAGTAGTTTTAATTTTATAAGTATTATCAAACTTAATATCTAAAACTTTAGTATCAAGATATTTTTTTACATGAGTAGTTAACTTTAAAAACATATCGATAACTTCAGATGAACTATTACAAAAATAAGTACCTTTAACAATTTTAGGATTTATCTTTGGAAATACTCCATTTGAATTCAAAAAATTCAGTAAATCATCTTTTGAATATTTTGACAATATTTCTTTTACAAAATCTCTATCACCAAGGTAGTTTTTAAATGTTACCAATTCATTAGTTATATTACATTTAGCTCCACCTGAAACTTTTATCTTAGAACCAATTTTCTTATTTGAGTCAATTAAACAAATATTTTTGTATTTTTTTTTATCTAGTTTTGAGGCTAGCATTAAAGCACTAGCACCAGCTCCTACTATTACTATATCGTAGATGTATTATCCTTTTTACATATAAATCTATTTATATTATTTTCATATTTATATTCTAATGAATAGTTATTTGCTTTAAGTATATTGTGTACTATATATAAACCTAAACCAAAAGAATCCATAGACTTGTCTTCATTAGCAAAAAATGGTTCAAAATAATTTTCTAAATCATATTCTAGTTTTTTTCCATTATTTTCAAGTATAATATTTTCATTCTCAGTTCTTATTGTTACTATTTTATCAAAAGAATATTTAATAGCATTATCAATTAAATTTTTAATAGCGATTGAGAATAATTTGAAATTAACATTTATTTTTCTATTCTCAAAAGAGTCTAGTACTATTTCGTTCTCTATCATTAAAATATCTTTTGCATTATCAATAATATCATTTATAAAATAAAACTTTTTTTCTATGATTTTATTTGAAGAAATTAATTCTTCTATTGATGCAAATTCATTTATAAGAAGTTCAAGTCTAGAAAAAACTGATTTTAATTTCTCATTATTACTATCATTTCTTTCTAATTGAGTTAAGAAATTACCTTTAGTAATCGGAGTTTTTAGCTCATGCATAATATTTCTAATGAATACATTTCTAGCTTCTTTTAAACTTTTTAATTTTAATGCTGCTTTCTTGAATTCTATGGCCAAAAGTGAAACTTCATCTTTAGATTTATTATTACAACAATCAAAATCAAAGTTTTCATCACCTAATGTTTTTACTTTATCTTTCAATACTTTCAAAGGTTTCAATTTTCTTATAGTAACATAGTACATTAATATTATAGTAGTTATTACAATTGTAAAAACAAGTATTATATAAATACTAGTATTATCTTGATTTTTAGAGTTATCTCTTATTAGTATACTTTTATTTTTTTTCTTCATATATAAATAGTTGTTATTATCTAATTTTAAAATACTAAAAACAACTTTTTCTCTATGATCTTTTCTTTTTGTTAATAACTTTGTATTAGGATTTAATCTAATCATATCTATTTTCTTATTATTCATTAACAAACTATAGTTTGAATTTTCTAAGCTTTTAGCAAATTCAATATTTAAACCATTTTTATGATGTTTTCTTAAAACCAATTTTATAATAGGTATATATTTCTGAAATAATTCTTTTTCTTTTACTTTATGATTTTCAGTCATTAATATAGCAAAACTTGCTATAACTAAAATAATCGAAATAATAAAACTAATAGTAATAGTAAAAAATATTGATTGTCTATTCATTGTAAAACTTATATCCCATTCCTCTAATTGTATGGAGGTATTTAGGCTCTTTTGGATTATCTTCAATTTTCTGTCTAATTCTATTTATAATTACAGCTAAAGAGCCTGAACCTTCATAATCTTGATTTAATAAATCTGAATTATCAAAAATATCTTCACGTGAAATAACAAAACCATCTCTTTTAATAAGTAAGGATAAGACTTCAAATTCAGCGGCAGTAAGTTTAACATATTTACCATTTTTTGTAATCTCTTTTTTCTCACAATCTAAAAAAAATGCTTTACTTTTTACTTCATCTTGAATATTTGAGTGATTAAATCTTCGTAAAATTGTTTTAATTCTAATTTCTAATTCTCTTGGATCATATGGCTTAGGTAAATAATCATCTGCACCTAATTGTAAAGCTGTAACTTTATCTGTAATATCACTTCTTGCACTTGATATTATAATAGGAATATCAAAATCTTTTACAATAGCTTTACAAACATCTAATCCATCCATTCCAGGAAGTGTTAAATCCAATATAATTAAATCGTATGTATTTAGTTTTAAAGAAGAAAGAGCCAAAAATGGCTCTTCATAGTTAGTTACTTCAATATTAAATTGCTTTAAATATTCTGTTAAGACAACTGCTAATTCAACATCATCTTCTATCATTGCAATTTTAATCAAATTAATCCTTTAGTTAAATCTTTTTCCCATTTTTGAAAATTCAAGATCTATTAGAACTTTAAATTGTTCTTTTTGTTTCTTATCTAAAACTGTATAAATTTTCTCAATCGTTTCAGCTCTTGATTTTATCATATTCTCTCTTTTTTCATTCATTCTTTTAATAAACTCAACTTTATTAAAAGTATCTTTTGTGAATAAAGTATTCATAGACTTATGATTTTTTTTACTATTAATTATAATTTTTTTTACTTCAGCTCTTTGTTCTTTTGATAAATTCAAATCTTTTATTACTTTAAAAATTGGCATAACTTTTTTCATTTTAGAAGAACCTTTCATCATATGTTCTTTATGGTGCCCCTTATAATTTATTTCACCATTTTGTTTTTTATCAATGCCACAATTAGCATATACTGATGTACTTAATAACCCTGTTAAAACTAATCCAGTTAATATTTTACTTGTTCTTTTCATT